>DAPKRP010000426.1:0-3128 GCA_031800515.1 Polyangiaceae bacterium LLY-WYZ-14_1
CGGGGACTCCGCCGTCGGCAGGGCTCCCGTCGACTCCCCCATCCGCGGGGTCGCCGTCCCCGGGGGCGTCGCCCTCGAGCTGGATGCTGAGCACGTTTTCCTGGACGACGACGCAGGCTTCCCGGGTCGGCGATGCGGGCAGGACCTCGACGGACTGGGCGCGTCGAAAGGTGTAATGCCCGTCCCCGTCGGCGCGACCGGGCGCCGGGTCGGCTCCGGGAAGCACCCACCAGGCCGCGCTTCGGTCCGCCCGAAGGGTCGCTTCGAAACTCGCTTCCTCCGGCGTCGGAACCGCGGACTGGCCGCAGCCGTGGTCGACCAGTCGTCCTTCGATCCGGAAGGTGCCGACTTCCGTGCCCAGGTAGGCGGGCTCGCAGCCGAGGGCGAGCATGGCCGGGAGGCCGGCGAGGAGGAGATGGTCGAGGCGCACGTCGGCAGCCTCTCTGGGCCGCTCGCACCGGTCAAAGAAGCGGCGACCGCGGCCGGAACGCCGCAGACGGCGTCGGATCGGCTTCGCGGCGACCGGAGCGCTATTTCGAGCGACCCTCTTCAGAGGGTGTTGAGGGGTCCTTCGTGAGGGGATCGGGAGGGGGGTGTTGTCCTTCGGCGTTCCAACCGACCGAGACAATGCTGGCGCATTGTTGAGCGGAGGGTGGGGCGGCGTAGGGCTGCAGCCCGCTTCCGAGGGCTCGCGAGGGATCGCTCAACACCCTCTTAGTCTTCGACGGTGCCGGTGCCGATGAAGACGACCTCCTCGGGTCCGGCGCCGATATCGAGGCGGGTGCGACGCTCCGGGATGCCAGCGCGACGGACCAGATAGGCCTGGATGTAGGCGGCCCGCGCCTCCGCCGCGTCTCGGTCGTCGGCGCGAACCCGGATGGAGATCACGCCGAGCTCCGGATGGTTTCGGAGGATCCGAGCCGCCGCGGTCAGGTCCCCCCGGGATCGGCCCCGGAGACGGCCTCCCCGGCGGGCGAAGCGGAGGGGACGGGCGAACTCGACGCGTCCGTCGATCAACGCCGCGGTGGCCCGACCGTCCGGGCAGCCGTCCTGGTCGGCGCGGTTGTTGTAGGTCTCCGCTTCATCGGGGCAGCGGTCCACGACGTCGACGATGCCGTCGTCGTCCGTGTCGTCTTCCGGGCAGCCGTCGTCGTCTTCGATGCCGTTCAGCGTTTCCGGCTGGTCCGGGCAGAAGTCCCCCTCGCTATCGAGGAAACCGTCCCCGTCGAAGTCGTCTTCCGGACAGCCGTCGAAGTCGCCGTAGCCGTCCGTGTCCTCCGGCTCGTTCGGGCACTGGTCTTCTTCGTCGACGATGCCGTCCTGGTCTTCGTCCTGGTCCGGGCATCCATCCTCGTCCCGGTCGCCATCGACGTCCTCCGGTTCCCCGGGGCAGGAATCGTAGCCGTCCTGGATGCCATCCCCATCGTTGTCCAGGTCCGGGCAGCCGTCGCCATCTTCGACCCCGTCCTGGTCCTCCGGGAGGTCGGGGCAGGGATCGTCGAGGTCGGGGAGGCCGTCTTCGTCGTTGTCGAGCTCTGGGCAGCCATCTTCGTCCCGGAACCCGTCGGCGTCTTCGACCTCCGTCGGGCAGGCATCCGCCTCGTCGTCGATCCCGTCGCCGTCCGAGTCCCGGGCCAGGGGAGACCAGCGGAGCCCGGCCAGGACCCGAAACACCGGCACGCCGACGCCGGAGCTCAGGCCCGCCCCGCCCGCCGTGAGCAGCTCGACGTCCCCGATCTGAAAGGTCAGTCCAAGCCGCGCTTCGACCGGGTTCTCATCGACGATGGAAGAGAAGGACGTTCCCCCCTGACCCTCGACCAGAAGACCGAACAGGGGGGTCAGGCGAAGGCCCACCATGCCGGCCCAGGTCAGCTGGGGCCCGACAGAGGTGGAGAACAGGGTGCCTTCTTCCCGCCAGAGACCGCCGAGATTGACCGCCGCCCGGACGGTCTCCGTATCGATTTCGGCGATCAGGTGGCCACCGGCGCTGACGGTGGGGTCGCCCACGAAACGGTCCTCCGCCACGATCTGACCCAGCGGGGCGTCGACCCAGCCGGCGACGGCCAAGCGGAAGAGGTCGCCGTCTCCGCCGAAGAGGTTCGCTTTGACGTGGAAGCGGGGGTCGGCGAGGGCGAAGGTGGATTCCCCAGGGAAGGCGACCGGATCGCCCCCCGGGAGGGTGACGTTGAATTGCTCCCCGCTGGTGAAGCCGACCGGCAGGACCAGCCCGAGCTGCACCCGATCGAACAGGGACAGGGAGGCGGTGAGATGGGCGAGGGCGGTGTACCGGACGAGGCGTGATTCGACCCCGGTGACCTCGCAGTTGTCTCCGTTCGCGTCGCACTCCGCGGTGAACAGGACGAAGGGCTCGTGGGCGTAATCGAAGATCAGCCCCGCGGAGGGGGCCAGGTGGCCTCGGACCGTCGCCCCGTCGGTGGCGAGACCGTTCCCCGGGCCCGGGGCGGGCTTGAAGGTCACCGTGGAGAACTCGTCGAGGGGCGGGGCCCCGCCCTGGGCCCGCGCCGCTTCAGGCCAGCCCAACAGAACGACGAGCAGCACGGTCAGCAGGGCGGCCCAGGCGCCCGCGTCGATCGCCGGCGCGCCGGGGCCGGGTCGCCATCGGTCCCGGACCGAACCTTCCTGCAGGGATGCCCGTCGGTCTCGTCGTCCTCGTGCCATGCCCGGTCTCTCCTCGGACGGGGCGGCGGCCCACGCCGGCGCCCGACCGTGCTGGACGACGTGTACGGTCGAGCTCCTGGGCGCTCAAGTACAGGGGCAGGCGCCCCCACCCCGGCGGACGCGGCTCAGTAGCGAATCGTGAAGTTGCAGGTGAAGGGGGCCACGGTCGCCACCGGCCGTCCCCGTTGATCCCGGGGGGACGACCACCGACCCGCTCGGCGCATCAGTCGCCGGCAGGCATCGCCGAAGCCCATGCCCGAGGGGTCCTCGGACAAGGTGGACAAGACCCGCACCCCCCCGTCGGGTCCGACCCGGATCCGGATGCGCGCCTTCCCCTCGACCCCCTGGGCGCGGGCCTCGTCGGGGTACTCCTGCTGCAGCAGCCGGTTGAGGTTGGCCGGGGGGCTCGGCTTGGCGGAGAGGTCGCCGACGGCGACCAAGGCGGGGCC
>DAPKRP010000427.1:0-2189 GCA_031800515.1 Polyangiaceae bacterium LLY-WYZ-14_1
ACCCGGCGCGTCGTTTCCGGGACGGCCACCATCTCCAGGACGAGCTCAAGCGCCTGCAGCGCTCCCTCCCGTCCACCGGCTGGGAGGTGCACAAGGTGGACGCCGCGCCGGCGCCACCGCCGCCGCCCCCGGCGCCCTCCCCCGGGGTCGTGGAATGGAGCCGCCGCGCGGCGAATTTCCTCCGGCTGGTGGCCCGCGCCTACCCGAACGGCCGGGCCCCGGACGACGTCCAGCGGGCCGCCGATCGGATGTGGGAGCTCGCCGCCCGGGCCTCTCGGCTCGAGGGGGAGCTCGCCAGCCACCAGAAAAAGCTCGAGGCGATCGAAAAGCGGGGTCGGGCCCTCCGGGCGGAGATCGGCCGAAAGGTCGAAGAGCTCTCCCACGAAGAGTCCCGCGCCTCCCGGGAGGCCTCCGCCGAGCGGGAGCGGGCCCGTCGCATCGAGGCCCAGAAAAACGAGGCCGAAGACCAGTGGCGGTCGACCCACGAGGCAGCGGAGGCGGCGGCCCGGCGGGGGGGCGACCTCACCGCCCTACGCCGCGCTTTCGAGGCCTACGGCGCTGCTCGGGCCCGCACGGAAGCCCTCGAGGCGGTGATGGGGGAATACGACGGGCGTGCCCGGCAGAAGGAGGAGTACGCCAAGGACCTCCGACGCCAGGTCGACGAGCTTCGCTCTCAGCTGCAGCGCTACGGGGACGCTCTGGAAAACGACCTGTCCGCAGGCCGGGAGCGCATCGCCACCCGCGTTCGGGAAGCGCTGGGCTACGAGAAGGCCTTCTCCGAGGCGTCGGCGACCCTGATCGCCCACCTCAAGGGGCGCCCCGAATGCCGGGAGCTCTTGGAGGAGGTCGCTGGCGCCAGCGAGCGGGAGGATGCGGAGGAGGCGCCCCCGTCGGAGGTGCGCCCCCTCTAGAGGGTGTTGAGGAATCCCCCGTGAGGGGATCGGGAGGGGGGTGTAGTCCTGCGGCGTTCCAACCGACCGAGAAAATGCTGGCGCATTGTGGAGCGGAGGGTGGGGCGGCGCAGGGCTGCAGCCCGCTTCCGAGGGCTCGCGAGGGATTCCTCAACACCCTCTGAACCCCGTTCGCGGGAACGGTCATCCGGCCTGGGGTGAAGCCCCGGCGCCGGCGGCGGTGCCCCGGCCCGCGCCCGCCTCCGGGTTGGCCCGCTGATGGGCGGCGACGGTCCGGTCGATCCCCTCGGCGATGGAGACCCGGGGAGACCAGCCGAGCTCCCGCCGCGCCTTCTCGATCGAGAAGTAATGGTGCGTGCACATGTAGCGAACCGCGAACCGGGTCAGCCCGTCCTCGGCGTTGAGGGTACCCCCCCGCAGGGTATCGATCCCCTCGGCCAGCGCCGCGACCCCGTAGGCCAACGCGTAGGGCACCCCGTACCGCGCCTCCGGCAGGCCGAGCTTTCGGAGCACCCGGTTCACGAAGTCGAAGAAGACCATCGGCTCCCCGTTCGTGATGAAGTACGGCTGGCCCGCGACGGGGGACCCCGGTGCCAGCCGCTCATCGGCGGCGAGGAGGGCGTCGACGACGTTGCTCACGTAGGTGAAATCGGAGAGCTTCCGGTTGTTCACCCCCACCTTGAACTTCAGCCGCCCGGCCCGGGCACGTTCGAGAATCGCCGGGAGAAACCGGTTGTCCCCGGGCCCGAAGACGACGTGCGGGCGGATGGCGCAGGTGGCCAGGGCCTCCCCGTCGTCGGCCTCGAGCACGGCCTTTTCCGCGGCGATCTTGCTGTCCGCGTAGGGTGCCTGGGAGGTTCCGGCGTAGGGCAGGGTCTCGTCGCCGGCTTCGATGTCCCGACCTTCGTAGACGACGCTCGCCGAGCTCACGTAGACGAGGCGGGGCACCCGATGCTCCCGGCAGGCGGCGATGACATGCCGGGTGCCTTCGAGGTTCACGTCCCAGACGTCCTTCACCCGGTTCCACTTGGTGTGGACCAGGGAGGCATTGTGAAAGACGACGTCGACCCCGGCGATCGCCTGGTGCATCGCGTCCCGGTCCCGGACGTCTCCGACGACGAGGTCGACGCCTTCCGGGAAGGGGGCCTCCGGCGGCGGCGCCGCGGGCTCGACCACCGTCACCCGGTCCCCCCGCTGAAGGAGCCCATCCACCAGGGCGCGGCCGATGAACCCGCCCCCGCCCGTCACCAGTGCGTGGGTCATGGCCGCCGCGTGTGC
>DAPKRP010000428.1:0-1723 GCA_031800515.1 Polyangiaceae bacterium LLY-WYZ-14_1
CCCCGGAACAGGTTCCCGTGCCCCAGGATTACGAGGACGAGGCGGCGAAGGAGATCGATGGGGAAAACTGCCGCCAGGCCCTCGACGAGATCGCCGGGGAGCTGGACGACGACACCGCCTCGCCCGCCCCGTGAATCGACCGCTCAGCCTCGAAGAATCCGGCGGCGGTGCTTCAAGATTTGCCCTCGACCTTCGTTAGGGGCGAAAAACGAATGGCTCGGCTGAGTTGGGATTCCCACCCGTCGAGATCAGGAGGGATGCACATGCGAACTTGGTTTGGATTGACGATGGCCCTCGCCCTCGGATTCGGCGCGGGTCCCCTCGTCGGATGTGGCGACGACACCAGCTTCCAGCCGGCCTCCCGGGGCCGTCGCGGAGAAGCCTGCCAGAGCCGAAACGACTGTGAGGCCGGCCTGGCCTGCCTCGGCGGCGGCGGCGGCGGTATCTGCGGCATCGAAAACTATGACGTCGCCGCCAACGCCAACGTCTGCCGGGCGGTTCAGTGCGACATCGGAGCCGACTGCTGCGAGCTCGACCCGACGACCTGCGAGTTCGGGGCGGGGTTCAACTGCAACGGCGGACGCTGCGTATCCCGTTGCGACGACGATGCCGACTGCGCCTTCGGCTTCTGCGTGTCGGACACCTGCGTCGAGTGTCGAACCACGGACGACTGCTTCGACGAAGACGAGACCTGCCAGTCCGGGGAGTGCCGCGGCCCCGAATGCGAGCAGGATGGCGACTGCTTCGTCCGGGGGAACCCCCTCACCGCGTTCAACGTCTGCGAATCGAATCGGTGCGTGACCGGTGAGTGCGAGACGGATCGCCAGTGCCAGGTCGCCCTGGAAGACCCCCTGGCGGTCTGCCTCGACCCGGGCGAAGGCATGCTGCGCACCTGCTCGGTTCCCTGCGAGGTGGACGCGGATTGCTTCTTCGGCGCCTTCCAGGCCTGCGTGGGCGGTCGCTGCCAGTACATCGGCTGTGACGACGACCTCGAGTGCGGCGCCCAGTGCCTGAACAACCCCGGCGTCTGCGTGAACGGGGGCGTCTCCGACGTGCTGCGCTTCGTCTGCGAGCCGGGCGCCGATGCGACGCCGGCCCCCCCGAGCGACGACGACGACGACGACGACGACGGCGGCGAACGGTGACCCGAGCCGCGGTCACCCTCTGACGCGGCGACGCCCCGGGGTCTGCCCCCGGGGCGTCGGCGTCTTCGCCCCCCGCCGGCCGCCGGCCCGACGGGCGCAGCGTTCCGCGGCGACCCGCCGTTTCGATGCGGCCCAGGAGCAGATGAGGCAGTCCGCCAGCTCGTGGCCCCGGGCCGGGCAGTGCTCCCGACCGAACAAGATGATCTGCAGGTGAAGCCGACTCCAGGAATCGACCGGGAAGGCGCGCTTCAGGTCCCGTTCGGTCCGTTCCACCGTCGTTCCGTTGGACAAGCCCCAGCGGGCCGCGAGCCGATGGATGTGGGTGTCCACGGGGAAGGCGGCCTGCCCGAAGGCCTGGGCGAGCACGACCTGAGCGGTCTTGTGGCCGACCCCGGGGAGCGCCTCGAGCGCTTCGAGGTCGTCCGGTACCTCGCCTCCGTGGCGTTCGAGCAGGAGCGCCGCCGTCGCCCGGAGGTTCTTCGCCTTCGTCGGAGCCAGACCGACCGCGCGGATGTGACCGAGGATCGTCGCGACGGGCAGGGCGGCCATGCGGGCCGGGGTAGGGGCCTCCCGAAAGA
>DAPKRP010000429.1:0-5691 GCA_031800515.1 Polyangiaceae bacterium LLY-WYZ-14_1
CCCGGGCGCCCGGGCGGGAGCGGCTGGCGCTCGCCACGGACTGGCTCGAAGCGCGGTGTGTAGACGTCGGTGTGGCATTCCGCTTCGGGGAAGAGGTGACCGTCGCCTCCCTGGCCGACGAGCCGCCGGACGCCGTCGTGCTGGCCACCGGCGCCCGGGCCCAGGCCTTTCCCCACTTGGAGCTCACCGAGGCGGAGGTGCCGGTGCTCTCCGTCCGCGCCCTCCTCGACCCGGACGGGCCAGAGGCCGGCGCGCCCGGAGGGGCTCTCCCCGACCCCCCGGGCCATGCCGTCGTCCTGGACGAAGAGGGCGGCCACCCGGGCATGGGGGCCGCCGAGCACCTCCGGGAGCGCGGCTTCGCGGTGACCCTCTTGACCGCCGACATGTTCGCCGGCCAGCGGCTGACGGCGACCCAGGAGCTCACCCCCTGGAACCAGCGCGCCCACGCCGCCGGCATCGTCTTCCGCCCCCAGCTCGTCCCGACCGCGGTGCGGGGGCGCTCCGTCCTCGCGACGGACCTCTTCGACCATGCCCCGGTCACCATCGGGCCCGTCGACCTGGTGGTCACCGCCGCCTACGAGCTCCCGGCGGATGACCTCTACCTGGCCCTTCGCGCCGGGGCGGCGGGACCCGGGGTCGACGTCCACCGGGTCGGCGACGCCGTCGCCCCCCGCCGCCTCTCCCAGGCGGTCCTCGAAGGCACCCGCATCGGACGGATCCTCTGATGGCCCGAAGCATCCGCACCAAGCAGCCCCTGTTGTTCACCCCGATCCGCCTCGGCTCCTTGACCGTCGAGAACCGGATCGTCTTCTCGGCGCACCTGACGAACTACGCCGAGGACTACAAGCCCTCCGAGCGGCACGCCGCTTACTATCGGGAGCGGGCCCGGGGGGGAGCCGGCCTCATCATCACCGAGGAGCACTCCGTCCACCCCACGGACCATCCCTACGAGAAGCTCATCCACGCCTTCGACCGATCCGTCCTCCCGGGCTACCGGCGGATCACGGACCAGGTCCACGCGGAAGGCACCCCGATCCTGGCCCAGATCAACCACAACGGGGGACAGGCGAGCGGGATGTACACCCGGCTTCCGGTCTGGGCCCCGTCGCCGGTCGCCGACCCGATGTTCCGGGAGGTGCCGAAGGCGGTCGAGCCCCACGAGATCCGACAGATCGTCGAGGGCTACGCCACCGTCGCCCGGCACACCCAGGAAGGGGGCTTCGACGGGGTGGAGCTCCAATGCTCCCATTCGTCGATCGTTCGCCAGTTCCTCTCCCGTCACAACAACCGGCGCCGGGACGATTACGGGGGATCTCTGACCAACCGGGTGCGGCTCCTCCGGGAGATCGTCGACGCCATCCGGCGCGCTTGCGGCCGGGACTACGTCGTGGGCGTGAGGCTCTGCGGGGACGAGCTCATCCGGGACGGGATCACCCTGGACGAGGCGGTCGACACCGCCCGGATGATCGAAGCCGACGGCCTGGTCGATTACCTGAACACCAGCATTGGCACGGCGACCCACACCCTCTATGCGATCGAGGCGTCGATGCACGTGCCCCCCGGCTATGCCCTGTACGTGCCGTCGGCGCTTCGGAAGGCCGTCGACCTCCCGGTGATCGGGGTCGGGCGCATCAAGGACCCGGTCCAGGCGGAGCGGGTGCTGGAAGAGGGCCATGCCGACCTGGTGGGGATCGTTCGGGGGCAGATCGCCGACCCGGAGCTCGCCCGGAAGAGCCGGGAGGGGCGGACCGAGGACATCCGCCTGTGCCTGTCCTGCAATCAGGAATGCGTCGGCCGCATGGGGCTCAATCGCTGGATGGGCTGTATCGAGACCCCGGGCACCGGCCAGGAGCGAACCCTCGGCGTGAGCACCCTGGGCCGCGCCCCGGCGGGCCGGAACGTCCTGGTCGTCGGCGGCGGCCCGGCCGGGCTCAAGGCCGCGGTTCAGGCCGCCCGCCGGGGCCACCGCGTGACCCTCGTGGAGCGGGCTCGGGAGCTCGGCGGGCAGGTGAACACGGCGGTCCGGGTGACCAGCCGGGCGGAGTACGGGGACCTCGTCCGAAACCTCCTCCACGAGCTCGGGCAGGTCGACGTCGACGTGCGCCTCGGCGTGGAGATGGACGCCGAGGCGATCCTGCGGGAACGGCCGGACGCGGTGGTGGTGGCCACGGGCAGCGCCCCGAACCGGCGGGCCCTCGGCGGTGCGGCGGAGGCCGGCGACCGGGTGGTCGACGTCGAGGACGTGCTCGACGGGCGCGCCGAGGTCGGGGACCGGGTGCTCATCGTCGACCAGCTCGGCTTCCACGAGGCGACGAGCTGCGCGGAGCTTCTCGCCGAGGCGGGGAAGGCGGTTCGGGTGGTCACCCAGACCCTCTACGTGGGTCAGGATCTGGGGGTGACCCTGGACCTCGAGCATTGGTACCGACGGGCCCGGGCGCTCGGGATCGCGTGCATCCCGGACCATTCCGCCATCGGCATCGACGACGAGGGCGCCCTCCAGGCCGTCCACAACTACACCGGCCAGCCCCGGCGTTTCGACGACGTGGACACCATCGTGCTCGCGGTGCCCCGGGTGGCCCGAAGCCACCTCTTCGCGGCTCTCGAGGGGCGGGTGGCGGAGCGCTATCTCATCGGGGACGCCCTGGCGCCGCGTCGCGCCCACGCCGCGATCCTGGAAGGCGAGCGGGCCGCCCGAACGATCGGCGCGGCGGCGAGCGGGCTCGTGCCCCTGGGGAGGGCGGCATGATGGAAGGCGTTCGAGGCGGCCCGAGGCGCATGGCGGATGCCTCCCCGGCGAAGCCGGACGGGGGGCAGGGGATCGTGGTGCTGGTGGAGGCCCCGGACGGGGAGCTCGAGCCGGGGGCGGAGGCGGTCCTGGGGGAAGCGCGCCGCCTGGCGGAGGGCCTTCGCCGGGTCGACGCAGGCCGCCGGGTCGAGGTCGAGGTCTGGGCCTTCGCCGATGACGCCGCGGCGACCGCGCTGGCCCGGGAGGTGGCGCGCCGGGGGGCAGACCAGCTCCGGGTCTTCCCTGGGGCCTTCTCCTCGCGCTCGGCGGGCGACTGGCCCCCGGCCCTCGCGGCGGCGGCGCCCGCGCTGGTATTGGGGGTGGACTCGGCGGCGATGCGCGGGCTCTTCCCCGCCTGCGGCCTCGCCCTCGAGGCCGCCGTCGTGACCGCGGTACAAGAGATCCGCTGGTCCAAGGATCACGGCGGCCCGGACCTACGCCGGAGCCTCGACTCGGGTCTCCGGGTCGAGCGCCTGGTCTACCCTCCGGGGACCCCGGTGGTCGCCGCCCTCGCTCCGGCGACGGGAGCCGCCGAGCCTTCCCCGGACCGACGGGAGGCGCCGCCGGTCGCCGTCCGGAGGGTCCCGGCCGTCGACGATGCCCCCGGGGGCTCCCCGGCACCGGTCCGGGTCGTCGCTCGCCGGCCTCCAGCGGCGGACCGGGTCGACCTCTCGGAGGCTGACCGCATCGTCGCCGGCGGCTCTGGCATCGGCGGTGCCGAGCACGTCTCGGGCCTCCTCGAGCCCCTCGCCCGGTGCCTCGAGGCAGCGGTCGGGGGGACCCGGGTGATCTCCGACCGGGGTTGGATCCCCCACGAGCGCTACATCGGCTCCACCGGGAAAACCGTCTCCCCCGCTCTCTACGTCGCCCTGGGCATCAGCGGCGCGAGCCAGCACGTCGTCGGGCTCCGGGAGGTGGGCACGATGGTGGCGGTGAACCGGGAGCGCACCGCGCCGATCATGGGGATCGCCGACCTCGCTGTCGTCGGCGACGTCCACGCCATCGCCCCCGCCCTGGTCCGCCGCCTCGAAGCGCTGGCTTCCAGGGCCGACGTCACCGCCCCCGGCGGTCGCGCCGGTGAGGCGTCCCTGGCGGAGGAGGATGCAGGGGCCCGGCCGGGCCAGACGTCCCTGGAGGCCCCTCGCCGATGACAGGAGGCGACGACGAGCTCGATGCGGTCGTGGTCGGGGCGGGTCCCGCCGGGAGCGCCGCCGCCCTCGTCCTGGCCCGAGCGGGCAAGCGGGTCATGCTCCTCGAACGCGGGGAGTACCCGGGCGCGAAGAACGTCTCCGGGGCCGCCTTTTACGGGAGCGCGATCCTCGACGAGGTCCTCCCGGGCTGGTGGGAGCAGGCGCCCGTCGAGCGCCACGTGACCCGCCGCACCCTGGCCTTTATGTCGCCGGAGACCTCCGTCGCCCTCGACTTCCGGACGACGAAGTACGCCGAGCCCCCCTACAACGGCTTCACCCTGCTCCGGCCGCGCTTCGACCGCTGGCTCGCCGAGCAGGCCGAGGCGGAGGGGGCGACCCTGGTGACGGAAACGGTCGCCGACGCGCCGATCATCGACGACCGGGGACAGGTGGTCGGGGTTCGGGTGCGTCGCGCGGACGGGGAGCTTCGGGCCAAAGCGGTGATCGCCTGCGATGGCGTGAATGCCTTCCTGGCCAAGGCGGCGGGGCTCCAGGAAGAGTTCGACGCCCACGACATCAGCCTGGGGGTCAAGGAGGTCCTGGGCTTCGACCGACGCACCATCGAAGACCGCTTCCTCCTGACCGGGGACGAGGGCGCCGTCGCCGAGTACATCGGAGACATCACCGACGACGTCCGGGGGGGCGGCTTCCTCTACACGAACACCGACTCGATCTCGATCGGCGTCATCGGACAGCTGTCGTCCTTCACCGCGGCGAAGAAGCGACCCGACGAGCTCCTGGAACGGTTCAAGGCGCATCCTTCCGTCGCCCCCCTCCTCCGGGGCGGGAAGAGCCGGGAGTACTCGGCGCACCTCATCCCGGAAGCGGGCTGGCACATGGCGCCGAAGCTCGCCCGGGGGGGGATGGTGGTCGCCGGCGACGCGGCCGCCTTCTGCTTCGCCACGGGCCTCTACCTCGAGGGGATCAACTACGCCCTCCAGTCCGGGTTGGCCGCCGGGGAGGCGGTGCGGGACGCCCTCGACGCCGGCGACCTCGGTCCCGACGCCCTGCCGAAGGCCTACCGGAGCCGCCTCGACGCCCGCTTCGTGACCACGGATTTCCAGGCCTTCGCCCACGCCCCGGCCTTCGTCAACGCGGAGCGCCTTCAGAACGTCTATCCCCGGCTCTTGACGGAAGCCGCCGAGGAGGCCTTTCGGGTGGATGGCCGGGGGAAGAAGAAGCTCCTCGCCGTCGCCCGGGGGAAGCTTCGAGAGAACGAGATCTCCACCTTCGACCTGCTCCGGGACCTCTGGGATGGGGCCCGGGCCTTCGCCTTCTAGCCCCGAAGCCACCCCATGCCGCGAACCACCCACGAAGAGAAGATGCGGAGCGTCCGCTTCAAGGTCGACGATACCCCCCACATCGTCGTCGACGGCTCCGTCTGCGAAGGGTGCTCCACCCGGGCCTGCGTCTGGGTCTGCCCGGCGAATCTATTCGTGCCCGTCGCCGATGGGACGATCCTGTTCAACTACGAGCAGTGTTTCGAATGCGGGGCCTGCTACGTCGCCTGCAATCGGGAGGGGGCGATCACCTGGTCCTACCCCCAAGGAGGCTACGGTGTGACCTTCCGGGAGGCGTGATCATGCCGGGTGGGCTGCGCATCGCCGTCGGGGTCAAGCAGGTGCCCGACCTCGACAGCATCGACGTCGACCCGCTCACCGGCCGGGTGGACCCGGGGCGACTGCTCATGGTGATGAACCCGGCGGACGAGGGTGC
>DAPKRP010000430.1:0-5895 GCA_031800515.1 Polyangiaceae bacterium LLY-WYZ-14_1
CCGCGCATCGGCGGAGAGGTCGACGTCGAGCTCCCGGAGGAGGCGTCCACGGGCGCGATCGCCCAGCCGGCGGACCTCGTCCTCACCGGCCCGACCCTGCGCCCCCGCGTCACCCCCGGACCCCGGAAGACGCGCACCCTGGCCCTCGTCGGTGCCCTCGGACTGCTCGGGGGACTCGTCGGCGTGCTGGTCTGGCGGGGGCTCGGCGACGGCGCCGCCGCGCCGACGAGGCAGGACGCCCGAAGCGAGCCGGAGCCTTCCGGGGGAGCGTCCTCGCCGGCGGCCCGGGCGAATCAGGCCGTCCCGGCGGACCCGGGCGACCCGGCGGCCGCCGTCCGATCGGCGGTGCCGGCTCGGACCCAGGTCTCCCTGGTCACCGTTCCCCCGGGGGCCACCGTGCGCCTGGACGACGGTCCCGATCTCGGCACCACCCCCCTCGTCCTGGCGCTGCCCACCGAGCCGGCGCGGGAGCATGTGCTCCACTTCTCCTTGAGTGGGTTCGCCGACGTCGACCGCCCCCTCGTGCTCGCCGGGAGCCCCATCCAGGTCGAGGCGCGTCTCGACCCGACGGGAGACCCGACGCCCCGGGGGGCGGCCTCCACAGGGCGAGGGGACGCGGCGGGGACCCGACCGCCGCCGACGAGCGGCGTCCGCGCCGCCCCGGAGCCTCCCGAAGACATCGCAGCCCGGGTGCGCCGCCGCCTCGCCATGGACGACGAGGCCCGCCCCCGGGAAGCCGATCCCGCGCCGTCCGGCCGGTCCGCCGATGGCGACGGGGAGGCGAGCCCATCCTCCCGGGCCCGGGGCGCATCCGATCGCGACGAGGCCTCCGAGGAGCCGGCGCCTGGCCGTAGGGGGTACAAGGACGACCCGTACTGATGACCCGGGCGCGGGCGTCCGCCCGTGCGTCGGCGCATCCCCGAGCCCTCGGGCACACTGGAAGGCGAGGCCGTGGAACAGAACGGACCCCGGCGGAATGGCGCCCTCCTCCTCGTTCCGGGCGGCCCCTCGGCCCGCCTCGAGGGCTGCTGGCGCCGATGGGCGTGGGCGTTGCTGGCGCTTTGCGTGATCGGGATGGCTGGGCCGGCCACCGTCCGAGCCGACGTGCGCACCGAGGCCCGGCAGCACTTCCGCCGGGGCATGCGGCTCATCGCCGAAGACCGGCTCGTCGAAGGCATCGCCGAGCTCGAAGAAGCCTACCGGATTCTTCCCCACCCGAACGTCCTCTACAACATCGGCCGCGCCCACCTGGAGCTCGGCAACCTGGACGCAGCCCGGGACGCCTTCGTCCGCTACCTCGAGTCGGATCCCCCGGACGCGGTGGAAGTCGAGGGGCTCGTCGACGACCTGGATGCGCGGATCACGCGGCGCCGGGCCGCCGATGCGGTGCCCGGGGGGCCGGGGGCTCGCCCTCCCGAGGCCGCTGGGTCCACCGAGGTCGATGCCGCCGCCCTCGCCGCCCTCGAGGAATCCGCCCAGCGGACCGCCCGCCTGGCCGCCGAGGGCGACGACCCGGCGCTGGCCGCCGAGGCCGCCCGCCTCGAGTCCCTGGCGGCGCGCCTCGGGATGGGCTCCCGGGGGGCTCCGGGCAACCCCCAGGCCTCGGCGCCGGTGGACCGACCCGGCGGCTCGTCCACGGGGGAGAACACCGCCCTCGCTCCGGACCTGGCCGTCGGGGAGCGACGACAGGACGTCTACGAGGAGCGGATCGTCTCCGCCTCCCGCCTCGTCGAGTCTCCCCTCGACGCCCCGAACTCGACCACCGTCGTCACGGAACAGGACATTCGCCTGAGCGGCCTGTCCGGGATGGTGCCCATCGGCGAGCTTCTCCGCCGGGTGGCCGGGGTCGAGGTCATGAGTCTGGGACCGAGCGTGACCGACGTCTCCATTCGAGGTCTCAACCAGCGCCTGTCCAACAAGGTGCTGGTGCTCGTCGACGGCCGGTCCGTGTTTCTCGACTTCATCGGGGCCACCTTTTGGAACCTGGTTCCCGTGGCGGCGGAGGACATCGAGCGGATCGAGGTCATCCGTGGCCCCGCCTCGGCGGTCTACGGAGCCGACGCCTTCACCGGCGTCATCAACATCCTGACCCGGAACCCGGGGGCCGGGCGCTCCTACGCCACCGTCGGCGCCGGCAATGGGGAGACGATCCACGGGGCCGCGTCCCTGACCTCCCGGGCCGGGCCCGTCGGTCTTCGGGTCAGCGGCGGCTACGACCGCACCAACCAGTGGCGCCGGGAGCTCGGAGACGACCGGGTCGACTACGCCGCCGTCGCCGACGACCCGGACCTCGCCATCGAACGGGCCCACGTCCGGGCGGAGGCCCGCTACACGACGGAGGACCGGCTCCAGCTCGAGGCAGGGACCGGGTTGAACGTCGCCGACACGGCCTTCTACGGCATCAGCCGCTTCCGCCAGCTCTTCGCCCGGGACGCGCTCTTCGCCCAGACTCACCTCGGTCTTCGCTCCCCCGTCGGGCTCGGCGTGCGGACGTTCTGGAACGCCTTTCGGGCCGACGTCGCCCAGCTTCAGGAAGAGCCCGGCGGGCTGCCGGTGACGTCGACCGTCGACACCCACGTGGTCGACGTCGAGGTGGATTGGACCGGGGAGGCGGAGCTCGGCTTCCTCCATCAGATCACGATCGGCGCCGGCTACCGCTTCAAGTTCGTCTCCTGGGATTGGATCGGGGATCGGGATCGGCGGCAGCACCACGTGAGCGGCTACGTCCAGGACGCCATGCGGGTCGCCGACTGGCTGCGCCTCCAGCTCAGCGCTCGGGTCGACCGCCACCCGCTCCTCGAGGGGGTGCAGTTCTCGCCCCGCGGTGCCGTGGTGCTCCGACCCTCCGAGGGGTCGTCGATCCGGGCGACGGTGGGCCGGGCGTTTCGCAGCCCCACGTTTTTGGAATCCTACCTCGACCTGGCGAACCCGACGCCCTTCCGGGGGGTCACCGCCCTGGCCCGGGGGGACGACGAGAACCTCGACCCGGAGCGGATCACCTCCTTCGAGCTCGGCGTCGCCAGCCAGGACCTCGACGTGCTCACCGTCGAGGTCGCCGGCTACTACAACCTGGTCGACGACCTGATCCTGCTTTCGGAGGTCGTCGCCTTTTCCCCGGAGCGATTCGGGCCCGGGGGCGACCTGTCCTTCGACGAAGAGCGGGCCGCGTTCCCCCTGGGCACCCTGACCTTCGACAATCTGAGCCGGCGTTTTCGTCAGATCGGCGGCGAGGCGGGGGTCCGGGTGTTTCCCATCGCCGGCCTCGACGTCTACGCGAACTACGCGATTCACGACACCCAGCCCATCGGCAACGGCCAGGGGGACGGGGACGATCCGCGGCTCGAGGTGGACCAGCGCACCTCCCGTCACAAGGTCAACGGCGGGGTTCAGATCCGTACCGACATCGGCCTGGACCTCTCCGTGGACATCCACTGGGTGAGCCGCCAGGTCTGGGAGGAACAGGTGACCGACCCGGTGACCGGCGTCGCCTTTCAGGTGTTCGAGCTCCCCGCCTACCTCCTGCTGAACGCCCGGGTCGGCTGGCGCGTCCTCGACGACCAGCTCGAGCTCGCGGTGAGCGGCTTCAACCTGCTGAACGACGACGCCCGCCAGCACCCCTTCGGTCAGCAGATGGACCTCCGCGTCCTCGGGACCCTGACCGGGAGGTTCGATACGCGATGAGCGCGCCTCGCCGGCTTCCCGGACCGAGCTTCCCCGCGGCGGCCCTCGTCGGCGGGCTGTGCGCCGCCCTCACGGGCTGCGAAGAGCCGCCCGTCGACCCCGTCCCCCGCGCCGACGGGGGCACGGGATTCGGCCCCGTCGGCGTCCTCGGCGGGACGGTGCAGTACAGCGGCCCCCGGGTCCCCTGCGCCATCGATCCCGATACGGGGGAGCCCACCCGCATCCTCGGTCGGGTGGTCCTAACCCTGTTTCGGGCCGCGAACCCACCCCCGCCGGAGGGGACCGCGGAGGGTCCGGAGAACCTGCTCTTCGTCCCCGGGGGCGCCCTGTTCCAGGTCCCGGGAGACTGCGCCGCCGGGGACGGGTCGATGGACCCCTCCGCCGCCCCCCTGCTGCGCTCGGCGCCCTTTCTCTGGCCCGAGATACCCCTCGGAGAGGGCGGCCCCGTCGCCTACCAGATCCGCGGCTTCTACGACGGAGAAGGCGACTTCGTCCCGTTTTTCTCGGAGCTCTCTCAGCCGACGGCGGGGGATCAGGCGGGAGGGCTCGTCGGCCCCGACGGCCGATTCCAGCCGGTGACCTTCGGGGCCCGGCGGGATCACCCGGAGGGGCAGCGGATCGACGGCCTCTCCGTCAATCTCGGAGCGGTCGTCCGGACCGAGCGACCCGTCTTCCGCATCCACCCGGAGAGCGGGCAACTGGCTAGCGAGGCGCTCTTCCCGGCCACCCCGGACCCAGGCGCATTCGAAGAAGCCCTCTTTGGCCTGGGGGAGCTTCGCCTCTCCCTGGTGGGCGAAGAGGACGCCTCCTTTCTCGCCCAGGCGGCGGCGATCGGCCTCGACTTCGGGGTCACCTCGGACCTCCACGCCTGGTTCCTCCGGACCGTCGACCTCGACGGAGACGGGACCGGGGACCCCCACCCCGTGCTCGAAGGCTTCCCCTGGGCGACGCCTCTGCTGTTCTTCCGGCGCCTGCCCGGCAGCCCCGGGGAGCTGGCGGTGGGGGTGCCCCCGGTGACCCTCCTCGGCAGCATCCGTCCGAGCCTGCTCGCTCAGGGCCGGCGGGTGGCCGCCCCGGACCTCGACGTTCTGTTGGCCCCCGTCGCCCTGGTCGACCTCGACCCGAGCCGGCCCGAGTGCCGGGTACCCTACGTCCCCCCGGGCAACCTGAAGGAGGCCTACGACGGCGGGGCCCGGGCCTGCCAGGAGCTGCCGACGGGCCGCTATGCCGTCACCGCCCTGCAGGGCATCCTGGGAGGCGGTCCCCTGATGGACGTTCCCCCGGGGGTCTCCGACACGGGACGGGACCTCCCCGGAGAGCAGCTCGCCACCCAGTCCTGGACCGTGCCGAACCTCCTCGATGGGCTACCCGCGGGGCCGGGGATCCCCCTGCCGGACTCGGTGCTGCTGGTCCACGATCCAAACCCGGAGGACGGGGTCGGCCAGGACGCCCCGGGGTGCACCATGGCGGTCAGCGCGGTGACCGGAAGCCCCGCGCCGGTCGCGCTCGAGGATCCTCCCGAGGGCTGCTGCACGGACCGGATTCGGGGGCTCTGCGACCTTCCCCTTTGCCCTCCGGTTCTCGTCGCCTCCCGGGGCAGGAGCGAGCTCGCCCTGCGGGAGCCCGATCCGGGGGGCGGTTCCGGCGGCCTCTCCTGTACGCCGTTTCAGCCTCCGAGGGCCTGCTGCCGTTGACGACGACGCCCGACCACCACATCTCTTGGCGAAATGTCGACCACGATTCGCTTCGAGCCCGCCGACGTCACGGTGCCGAACGTCCGCGCCGGGAGCTACCTGGTGGATGTCACCGACGAATTCCCGGAAGCGGAGGTGCCCTACTCCTGCCGGTCGGCCAGCTGCGGCACCTGCCGGGTCAAGGTGGTGCAGGGGGCGGAAGCCTTCGATCCGCCGGAAGACGACGAGCTCGAGGTCTTAGAGGCGTTCGGAGAGCCCTCGGACGTGCGGCTGTGCTGCCAGCTCCAGCTCGCCCGGGAGGTCCCAGTCGTGGTCCTCAAAGTCGTCGATCCAGACTGAGAGGGTCGCTGAGAGGGTCGCTCGGGTAACCTCTTCAGGGCAGGAAGCGGACGCCGCGACCCACGCCGTTGCGGCGGGGAGGCGCCCCCCGGCCGTTCGGAGCCGGTCGCTCGCCTCGGCCCGACGAGCCCGCCGCGGCCGCTAGGACCGCACCGGCGCTTCGGATGGGGCTCGTCGGAGC
>DAPKRP010000431.1:0-8539 GCA_031800515.1 Polyangiaceae bacterium LLY-WYZ-14_1
GGCGGCGTCGGCCTCCGCCTGGAGGCGGGCCGCCCGCAGCTTCAGGATGAACTGGGCCGCGTTGATCACGTAGGCTACGTAGGCCGCCAGGGCGATCCACAGCTGACCCCGGGTCCCGACCGCGCCGGTGAACAGGGCCCAGAGATAGGCCGTGTGCAGGGCGAGGACGAGCATGCTGAAGACGTCCTCCCAGTAGAAGGCCGGCGCGAAGAGGTAGCGGCCGAACACCCGCTTCTCCCAGATCGCGCCGGTCACCATGATCGCGTAGAGGAGCCCGGTCTTGACCACGACGGAGATGGCGGCGGCCGTCTCTCCCTCGCCGGTGACGAGGGTGCGGATCACGAGCACCAGGCTCACCCCGAAGGCGAGGAACTGGACCGGTGCGAGGATCCCCTGGACCAGGGTCCACGGGGTCTCATCCCGCCGGCGCCGCTGCTCCGGGGTGTAGAGGGGGGCGGACCTGCGTCGGCCGGCCGGTCCGCCGGGGGGGCGTTGTCCGACCGCTCGGTCGGCCGCTTCGCTCGCCTCGAGGAACATCGCGAGAGCCAGCTTGGCGCCCTCCCCGAGGGGGTGTCAAGAACATCTGACGTCAAACTTGGTTTACGCGCCCCGAAGCCTGTGATAGCCCGAAGGACGTCAGACGATGGCCCAGCTCGATCCCAGCCCGATCTCCCCCCAGGCGGTTCCCGGGGCGGCCTCCGGCCGGTCCCCAGAAGCGCGCAACACGCCGAGATCCCGTCGGTTTCCGGAGCCCCGGGCCGCGCTCGAGCTGCTCAAGCCGGTCACCTGGTTCGCCCCGATGTGGGCGCTCGGCTGCGGGGTCGTCTCCGCCGGGGTGCCGATCCTAGAGAACTGGGCGTCCATTCTGGGCGCGGTGCTGCTGGCCGGACCCCTGGTCTGCGGGACCAGTCAGGCGGCCAACGACTGGTTCGACCGCGAGGTAGACGCGATCAACGAGCCGGCCAGGCCGATCCCCTCGGGCCGCATTCCAGGGCGTTGGGGCCTCTACATCGCGCTCATCTGGAGCGGGCTGTCGTTGATCGTCGGCGCCGCCCTCGGCCTCTGGGTCCTGGTCGCGACGGTCGTGGGGCTCGCCCTCGCCTGGGCCTACAGCATGCCCCCGTTCCGCCTGAAGCTGAACGGCTGGTGGGGGAACTCGGCGGTGGGGCTCTGCTACGAAGGGCTTCCCTGGTTCACCGGTGCCGCCGCCCTGACGGTGCAGCTCCCGGATCCCCGGATCACGGCCCTCGCCCTGCTCTACAGCGCCGGCGCCTTCGGGATCATGGTCCTGAACGACTTCAAGGCGATCGAAGGGGACCAGGCCCTCGGCATCCGCACCCTGCCCGTGCAGCTCGGGGTCGAGCGATCGACGGTGCTCGCCTGCGTCGTGATGGCGGTCCCTCAGATCGCGGTCATCGCCCTCTTGCTGTCCTTCGGCGCCGCCCGGGAGGCGGCGATCGTCGGCGGCCTGCTCCTGGCTCAGCTCGTCGCGATGGTCGTCTTCCTCCGGAACCCCCGGAAGGGCGCCCCGCTCTACAACGCGACGGGCACGACCTTTTACGTCCTCGGCATGCTGGCGAGCGCCTTCGCCGTCCGGGACGGGCTCATGGCCGGGGGCTGACCCCCTGCCCTGGGACCAAAGGCGCGATGACCTCGAACCGGTGAGAGGGCCGGACCAACGACCGGCCGACGAGAAACGATAGAAGGAGGACCCGTGACGACGAGCTCAAACGAAGCGTGTTTCGATGCCGTGGTCGTCGGTGGAGGCCCGGCTGGGGCGACCGCCGCCCACGAGCTCGCCCAGGCCGGCCGCAAGGTGGCGCTGCTCGACCGAGCCGGACGGATCAAACCCTGCGGCGGCGCGATCCCACCTCGGCTGATCCGGGACTTCGACATCCCGGAGCACCTGCTCTGCGCCCGGATCAGCTCGGCCCGGATGACCTCGCCGTCCCAACGCACCGTCGACATGCCCATCGAAGGGGGCTTCGTCGGCATGGTGAACCGGGAGGTCTTCGACGAGTTTCTGCGGGAGCGCGCCGCCGAGGCCGGGGCGACCCGGATCACCGGGTCCTTCCAGCGCATCACCCGCACCGACGACGACGCCGCCCCCGGCGGTCGGGGACCGGCGACGGTCCACTTCAAGGACGCCGACGGGCGGGAGGCCAGCGTGAAGGCGACCCTGGTGATCGGTGCCGACGGAGCGCTGTCCAAGGTGGCCCGCCAGGAGGTCAGCAAGCAGGGGCCGAAGCACGTCTTCGCCTACCACGAGGTGGTGAGCGCGCCGGAGGGCGCAGCGACGGACCTCTACGACGGCAGCCGCTGCGAGGTCATCTACGACGGAGCGACCTCTCCGGACTTCTACGGCTGGGTCTTCCCCCATGGAAAGACGGTCAGCGTCGGCTCCGGGAGCGCGCAGAAGGCCTTCAAGCTGCGCACGTCGGTCTCGACCCTCCGCGACGCGACCGGCCTCGGCGGCCAGAAGACCATCCGCCGGGAGGGTGCCCCCATTCCGATGAAGCCCATGAAACGCTGGGACAACGGACGGGACGTGGTGCTGGCCGGGGACGCCGCCGGCGTCGTCGCTCCCGCCTCCGGCGAGGGCATCTACTACGCGATGATCGGAGGCCAGGTCGCGGCGGAAGCGGGGGAACGCTTCCTCGCCACCGGCGAGGCCAAGGCCCTCAAGCTGG
This sequence comes from Polyangiaceae bacterium LLY-WYZ-14_1, assembly GCA_031800515.1. Lineage (GTDB taxonomy): Bacteria > Myxococcota_A > Polyangia > Polyangiales > DAPKRP01 > DAPKRP01. The sequence goes on from DAPKRP010000431.1 coordinate 2,691, forward strand.
CCCGGAAGCGCTTCATGAAGGCCCATGGACAGGTCTTCTTCATCCTCGGCATCATGCAGCACTTCTGGTACCGCAACGACAAGCGGCGGGAACGCTTCGTGAGCATCTGCGAAGACAAGGACGTCCAGACCCTCACCTGGCAGGCCTACATGAACAAGGAGCTGGTGCGGGCGAAGCCGATGGCCCACGTGCGCATCTTCCTAAAGGACATGGCGCACCTGCTCGGGCTGATCTCCCCGGATGCGTCGGCAGCGGGCCGGCGGGCCCTGCCCCCGGGGGGTCCCTCTGCGGGAACCGGCGCACCCCCGAGCTCGCCTTCGGCGAGCCCCTCCTGAAAAGGCGACGCTGAGCACGCTCTTCGACATCGGGCGGCTCGTCGATCTGGCGCTGCTTGCGCTGGTCGGCGAAGCCGCCTTGCTCGTGGTGCGCCACCATCGCCGGGGGGGACGGGGGCTTTCACCCCTGGATGTACTCGGGCACCTGGCCGCCGGGGGTTTGTTGTTGGTCGCCGTCCGCCTCGCGCTCGCGGATGCCCACCCAGCCCTCGTTCTGGGGGCGGTGGCCGCGTCCTTCCCGGTGCATCTCTGGGACCTGATTCGCCGGGCCCGGGCCGCCGACGCCGCGTCCTCCGGTCCGGCCGCTTCAGAGGGTCGGTCGACGTAGCCGACCGAGCCGCCGCGCCGAGGCGGCGTCGGCGGCGGCTCCAAGGCGCGGCGACGAGGAAGCTCGGATGAACCTTCGAGGAGCCGGAACGCCGCAGAAGGCGCCGGATCGACTCCGCGGCGACCGGAGATCGTCCTTCCTGAAACGCGACGAAGCCACCAAGCAGCGTCGGCCTGATGGCTTCGTCGGGGGAGCGGCGGTGCGTCCGCCGCCAGCTGGGGAGGTTCAGCCGGCGGCCGCGCCTTCCTGCTTCGGCGCCCAGCTCAGGCAGTGCCCCTTCGGCTGGACGGGCCCGCTGAACAGCTTGCAGCCGCCGCAGTCGCCGTAGGGTGCGCTTTCGATGTACTGGGCGCAGTTCGCGCAGTTCTGGTTCTCCTTTTCGGAGACCTCCTTGTACTGCAGCTGGCCCCGCAGGGTCTGAGACTGCTGGTCGAGGGGCGTGTTGCACCCTTCCCCAGCGGCCGCTTGACCACCGCCTCCGCCGCCGCCTTCTTCGCCCTTGGAGCAGCCGTCCAGGACGAGGAGACCGGCGGCCGAAAGGCCCCCCACTCCGATGAGCTGCAGCGTACGCCGCCGCCCGACCTTGTTGTTTTCGTGATGCGACATGGCCGGAGTTTTCGTGTGATTCGGCGAAGGGGTCAAGGTCTCTGCGGAGATTTGCCGCGCGGGGGCACGAACGCCGACGGCGGGGGCCGGGGTGGGCAAGCCACCGCGGTCACCCCGCCGTCCGGACCAAGGTCATCGGAAGGCGATCCGGGTCGGGACGAGGGCGACGCCCCGGACCCGCTTCGCCTGCCGATCGTTCAGTTGTCGCCGGCCGTCGGCGCCGGCGCCCCGGCCCCGGCGGCTTCGCCGTCGACCGCTTCGCCTTCCCCTTCGCCCTCGGTCTGGACCGGGGGCAGGGGAGAAGGTGCGCCGGGCTCGGCGATGAGGAACTCGACCCGGCGGTTCCGCTCGTGGCAGTCCGCCGTGTCCTCCGTACAGACGCGCTGAGTGTCGCCCGCCCCGTAGGTGGTCATCTCGACCTCGACGCCTCGGTCCGCGAGGAAGGTCTTGACCGCCTCGGCGCGGCGCTGGGACAAGGCCCGGTTCTGCGCCGGGTCGCCGGTGACGTCGGTGTGCCCGACGATCTGGATGGCGGCGATGTCGTCGGACTCCTGAATCGCCTTGGCGACCGCGGAGACCAGCCGGTAGCTGTCGCCGCTGATGGCCGAGCTGTCCGTCTCGAACTCGATGGGCTTCGGCGCCACGACCCGGTCATCCGTCACTTCGATGACGTACTTCTCCGGCTGGGGCATCGACCGCCGCAGGGACGGGTAGTCGTCGAGCATGCTCTGCCCGAGGAAGGGCTTGTAGGCGCCCTGATGGCAGGTGGCGCAGTTGGCCTTGGGCACATCGCCGTTGGCCCCGAGCCGGTGGGCCGGCAAGAGGTCCCGAATCGGCATGATGTGGTTGTTGTTCAGGTCCCGAACCATCCGGATGCCGTACCAGGCGGTCGCCCGGGTGACCGGGCTCTGTTCCCAGGCCGCCCAGGATCGGGAGTTGTGGCAGTAGGTGCAGTTGACCCCGAGAGAGGTCGAGAAGTGCATCATCAGCGCGTAGGTCCACTCGGTGGACTTGGTCGACGAGCGGTTGCCGTTCGGCAGCGGCTGGTTCGTCTGCACCCGGATGTTCTGGTCATCCAGCAGGTAGGTCTCGAACGCGTTCCCCGGCAGGGACGCCAGGCCGGCCTGGCCGGCGGGGGCGTTCTGTCGAGCCGTGTAGCCGAGCATCCCGACGCTGGCCTGCTCCGGCTGTTCCGTCCAGACGTACTCCGGGACCGGGTTGCCCCGGTGGCAGGTGTAGCAGGTGACCCCGGTCTGCTGGACGTGTTCCTGCCAGTTCTCGTTCAGGTGCCAGGTCTGGTAGATCATCTTCCGAGCGACGTGCTTCGCGTAGACCTCGTCGGAAGCCATGTTGTTCGTGTTGTGGCAGTAGGCGCAGCCCTGCTCCGGCGAGACCCAGAGGGTGATCGCCGTCATCAGCCGGGTGAACTGAGCCGCGGTGAGATGGCCGAGCACCTGGACGTTCTCGTAGGCGTCGACGGCCAGCGGGCCGCCCTCGGAAGGCGCCGGCAGGGCCGGGGGAAGCGCGTTGTATTCCGCCTTTTCGATGAGGGCCTTCTCCGAATCGGTCACCTGCATCCCGACGCCGGCGTAGCCGATCTCGGCGGTGGCGGTGGCGCGGTAGGCAGCCACCGCGCCGATGAGAAACAGCACGCCCAGGAGGGCAAAGGCAGCTTGTCTGATCATGGTTCCTCCGTCGGCGCTTCGGCCGCGGTATCGGTGCCGGTGTCGCCCGTTGCAGCGGCAGCCCCGGCGGTCGGCGCCGGTGCGGCTTCTTCCGCCGCCGCCGGCTCCGGGTCATCTGGGGCCAGGTTAGCGCCCGGAGCGGCCTCCGCGTCCATTCCGGCCTCGCTCCCGTTTCCTGCTCCAGTGGGCTGCTCGGCGGGCATCGCCGCGGGTGCTCCCGCCCCGGTGCCCATCGCCGCGTCCTCTTCCAGGGGGGGCACGTCGGAGTCCACCTCCCCTGCCCCGGGCTCCGCGGCCGGGTCCGGCGCCACCTCGTAGACGTCGGCGTAGGCCGGCGCGAAGTTGTGCTTCACCGCCCACTGGAACCAGTTGTCCACGGCGGTGCCGGTGAGGACGATGCCGATGCCCCCGGTGAGGGTGGTCAACACGGCGAACCACCAGGCCCATCGATGGATGGACTCGAAGGTGGCGTTGAAGCCCATCGTCCAGCGCCAGAACAGGGCGCTGCGCTCGGCGGCGGTGCCTCGGTCGATGACCTGCCCGATCTCCCGCTCGCCGCCGAGGTGGCCGACGGCGAGGACGGTCGCCCCGTGCATCGCGAAGAGGAGCGTCGACCCGTAGAGGAAGACGATCGAGAGGCAGTGGAACGGGTTGTAGAAGAGATTGCCGTAGCGGATGGAGAACGCCGCGGTCCAGTCCAGGTGGGGGAAGATGCCGAAGGGCACCGCCTCGCCCCAGCTCCCCATCAGGAGGGGCCGGATGAAGCCGAGCACCAGATAGAGCCAGATGGCCGAGGCGAAGGCCCAGGCCACGTGGGTTCCCATCCCGAGGGCTTTGGCCCGGGAGTAGACCCGGACCCACCAGAGGAGGATGGACGCGGTCAGGAAGAAGCCCGCGACCAGCCACCAGCCGCCCTCGTTGAGGGGCGGGAATGAAAGCCCGTAGGACGGGGGCGGCGGCTCGAGGGCCAGCCAGGGGAGCTGCCGGATGAACTGCACCGGATCCCAGTTGACCGAGGCCCACATGTTGAGCCCGATGATCTCGATGGCGATGATGCCGCAGAGGATCGATGCGAGGCCCGAATAACCGAGGTAAACGGGTCCGAGCTGGGGGTTGCCGAGCCAGCCGAAGATCGTGGCCATGCGGCCCTTACCGGCGCGGAACTCCTCCTTGACCGGCGGAGGGTTATCCGGCGGCCCGGCGATCTGAAACTGGGTGAAGATGTTCTGATATTGAGCCATTGCTTGCTCCGAAGATCGATCCGATCGTTGGATTCAGACGACGCTTCCAGTCAGGAAGACGCCTCAGTTCCACACCGGGAGGTTGAGCCACCAGTTCCACCACTCAGGCCATCCACGGGTCCAGAAAGGCCCGCTGATGACGATGCAGATCGCGCTCCAGATGCCGGCGTTCAGCGCGAGCAAGAGCCCGAGCCGATGAATGCCGAGGGCGCCGATGGAGTAACCGAGGGTGTCCCGGAAGAATCCGTCCTCGTACTCCGCCGTCTTCACCCGCTCGCCCTTCTGGGGGTTCAGGGCGGACAGGATGAGACCGCCGTGAAGGGACAGGGCCAGAGTCGTGGTGAAGAAGAAGCTCACCGCGATCATGTGGGCGGGATTGTAGTGGAAGTGCAGGTATTGATACCCGACGTTGGACACCCAGTCGAGATGGCTGAAGATGCCGTAGGGGAAGCCGTGCCCCCAGGCACCCAGGAGCACCGGCCGGATGACGACCAGCGCGACGTAGGCGAACACGGCGACGCCGTAGGCGACGGCGATGTGGTAGCCCATCCCGAGTTTTCTCGAGATTTCAGCCTGCCGTAATGCCCAACTGACGAAGGCCCCGATCGCGCAGATCGTCACCAGCTGCCAGATCCCGCCTTCCTTCAACGGGGCGAAGGCCAACCCGTATTCGATGGGCGGGGGCGCCACGTTGATCAACCAGGGATTCCAGGTCGGCCCCTGGGAGGCGTCCCAGAAGATGAGCGCCGTCCCCACCACGGTGAAGAAGATCGTGGTGACCCCAAAGAACCCCAGATAGAAGGGACCCACCCAGAAGTCGAACAAGTCGCCTCCTACCAGGGTTCCTCCCTTGACTCGGTACCGCCTCTCAAAGCTCAACAGGGCCATACAGCCTCCTGATCGATGTCTTGACCCATATGGGACACGTCACTGCACCTGCCCCCGGGGTCGTTCCTGAGTACGACCCGGGTCGGGGGGCGCGACCTCGGGTCGAAACGCGAGCCAAGTCACGGGGTCCATGCGAGCTGTCCCTTCACCAGGCCCTTCTCGAGTGTCAATCTATCTGGACGGTGCAGCGTGTCAAGAGCTAACGACATCCGGAACCGCCCCTCCGATGCGCCCCAGCAGCAGCGCGGCGACGGCCTCCGGGCGTTCCTCGTGGACGAGGTGGCCCGCGCCGGGCACGACTTCGAGCACCGCCCGGGGTAGGCGACGGGCGATGGCTCGCTGCTGGGCCACGGGCACCGCCTCGTCGCGCTCTCCGGCGACGAGCAGCACTTCCGTATCCAACGACGGAAGATCCTGATGCAGGGGCTCGAGGTCCCAGGCGGCCATCATGCGCAGCACCCCGGCGACGTGTCCGGGGTCGGCGACCAGACGCCGGTAGGCCTCGAGGTCCGTCCGCTCCAGCACCGATCCGACCCCTCGGATGAGCTTGTCGACCTGATCGAGACGACCCATGCGCCAGGCGACCATCCGGGCGGCGCTCCCGGAGCGCGCGAGCCAGCGGGCCGAGATGGGAAAGACGAGCCGGGGAAGTCCCCGGAACGGGGTGACCGCCGCCGCGACGCCCACCACGAGCTCCGGGGCGATCGACCCGTCCAGCACCATCCGGAACACGACCGCCGCCCCCGCGCTGTGGCCCAGAGCCACC
>DAPKRP010000432.1:0-2576 GCA_031800515.1 Polyangiaceae bacterium LLY-WYZ-14_1
GACCGCCCCGCCGCCGCGGCAGCCGCCGGGCCGGCTGGGGCTGGGCTCGGGCGACGGCGGTCCTCATCGTCGGCTTGCTCGGCTGCGAGGAGCCCGGACGGGATAGCTTCCGCAGCGCCGGCGGCGCCGCCTTCGACCCCGCGGGGGTGATCCGCGGCTCGATCCAATACGTCGGCCCAGCCCCCGCCTGCGACCAGAGCGGCGAGGTCTCCGGCCGGGTCGTGATGACCCTGTTCCGCTTCGACGATCCGCCGGCCCCCGAGGGCACCGCGACCAGTCCGGTGAACCTGCTGGTCGTTCCTGGGGACGAGCTCTTCGGTGCGGGGGACTGCGCCGGGGAAGAAGACCAGCGGGTCCTGGTGCGCTCGACCGGCTTCGTCTGGCCCAACGTGCCCCTGGGAGACCGTTATCAGATCCGGGCCTTCTACGACCGGGAGGGGGATTTCGTGCCCTTCTTCTCGGAGACGAACCAGCCGACGGCAGGGGACCTCGTCGGGGGTGGCTTCGGCCTGGACGGGACGTTCCAGCCGGTCACCTTCGACCCCGCGGAAGATCGACCCCGGGGCCAGGAGGTGGAAGGGGTCACCGTCACCCTGAGCGCCCCGCAGCGCACGGAGCGACCCCTCTTCGAGCTCGAGGCGGGCTGGCGTCCCCTGGACGCAAGCCGGGCGCTGCCCTTGAACCCGAACACCCTCGACGACGAGCTCTTCGCGGCGACTCGGACCGCGCTCCGGCTCCTCGACCCGGCCGAAGAACGGGTCGACCAGGCGCTCGCCGCCCTCGGGATCGAGCTCGACGGGGACGAACCCTTCTACGCCTGGTTCCTTCGCCCCCTGGATCTCGATCGGGATGGGGAAGGGGATCTCCACCCCACCCTCGGGGCCGGCGGGGTCCCCTGGGTGACCCCCATCATCCAGCTCCGGCGCATTCCCCTGCCCGGGGAGCCGGCGACTCCTCCCGTCTCCCTCTTCGGCACGCCCCGGCTCCGCTATCTAGCGGCGAACCGGTCCGTACTGTCTCCCAGCCTGGAGTTCATCGTCGCCCCCATCGCCGTGGTGGACACCCTTCCCGGGGACCCGGCCTGCCAGATCCCCTACCTGGCGCCGGGCAACGTCTGGGAGGCCTATCACGACGGGCCTCGGGTCTGTCAGGAGCTGCCCACCGGTCGCTACGCGATCACGGCGGTCCAAGGGCTGGCCGGCGGTACCGTCGACGACAGCCCGCCCTTCGGGTCATCGGACATCGGCCTCGACCTCGTGGACGCCCGCTTTTCCAGCCAGACCTGGACCGTCCCGAACGCCCTCGGCCGGGGCCCGACCTCGCCCCCGCCGTCCAACGCCCGGCAGCCGGAGTGGACGCCGCTGCCCGGCCAGGGACTGCCGGGGACCTTCCTCGTCTCGGACAGCACGCCGGACGATGGGGTAGGGCTCGACGACGGTCGCTGCGACCAGGCGCCCCGGGTATCTCAGGGCTTGGCCTTCGCGCCGCTCAGCCTCGAAGCGCCGGCGGAACGCTGCTGTGAGGCGGTCGCGCACCTCTGCGCGTTGCCGGTCTGCCCGGCGGGGCCCGTTCCCCTTGGTGGCGAAGGCGACGGTGAGCAGGGGGGCGACGAGGCCTTCCTGCGCACCGGTCCGGATTGCCTTCCCTTCGCGATGCCGGCGGGTTGCTGCGGCGAAGCATCCTGACGACGCCGCCCCGGTGAAGGGGCCCGCTGGGATCGGGACCTCGTCGGTGCCGAGGACGCCGTCGAGAAGGTCCCCCCTTCTCCCGGATTCAGCCCGCCTGCTTCGTCCCCGGGGCCTCGCCCTCGCCGTCCGTCCGAGCGCTGGCGGGGGCTTCGGCGCTGCGGGGAGCGTGGATGTCGAGCTTGATCACCACCCCATCCCGGATGAGGTCGTCGGGCATGCCGGGAAAGGAGATCCCGAAGTCCTGCCGATCGATCGAGAACTCCGCGTTTGCCGCCACCTCTTCGTCGGACACGGTGACCGTGGCCGGGAAAGTGACCTGCTTGGTGACGCCGTGAAGGGTGAGATTACCGGTGATCGTGTGGGTCGCCTCCCCCTGGCCGCCTTCGGCGATCTCGGACGAGACGAATCGGGCGGTCGGGATGTTGTCGACGTCGAAGAAGTCCGCGCTCTTGAGGTGCTTGGTCAGGTCCTCGGTGTCGCTGGTGAGGGAAGCCGTCTCGATGGTCAGCTCGACGGCGCTCGCGGTCAGATTCGAGGGTTCCAGGGTGACGGTGCCGGCGAACTCGTCGAAGCCTCCCTCGTGGCTCCGGGTCACCTTGGACCCGACCCAGCCGACCTTCGAGTTGCTCTGGTCGAAGGCGAGGGTTTCCGCCGGAAGGGGCTCGGCGGGGGCTTCCGGTTCCGTCGGCTCCTCCGCCGCGGGCGCCGGGGTCGGCTCCGCGATGGCGGCGGAGGGAGCGTCTTCCGCGGGGTCCTTGGCGCAGCCAGCAGCCAGGCTGGCCCCGGCGCCGAGCAGCACGAAAGAGTTCAGAAACACATGCTTCGTCATGATGTGGTCTCCGGTGGGGTGGATTCCCCGAGGGGCGGTAACGTGAGGCGGGGTGTGCG
>DAPKRP010000433.1:0-5987 GCA_031800515.1 Polyangiaceae bacterium LLY-WYZ-14_1
GGGGCGGGCCCGGCGGGGCCACCGCCGCCGTGCGGAAGCGGCCCATCGATCGGAACAAGCGGAAATCGATCCGCAAGCAGCAGAAGAAGTCCCGCAAGAAGTCGCGCAAGTGATCCCGGCGGTCGACGCACCGGCGTCGACCGGCCGCTCCCGAAGGAGGTCCGTGATGCTCGATGCGTTCTCCCGAGCCCGACGGGGCGGGGCCCCCGCCCTTCCCGCCACCGAGGCGTCCCCAACCCCGGCGTGGGCTCCCCGACCCACTTCTCGCCCCCGGGTCGTCGCTGCGCTGCTCCTGGGCATCGTCGGGAACCCGGTCCTCATCGGCGGCTGCGTCGAACGCCGGGAGCTCTCCGCCGAAGAACGCCAGGAGATCGCCCGCTTCGTCTCGGAGACGCCGCCGAGCCCGGCCCAGGAGCTCCGGGCAAATCTGGAGGGCCGCGTCGAGCTGCTTGGCTACGACGTCTCCCAGACGCCGTTGGTCAAAGGCACCCCGGCGACGGTCACCTTTTACTGGAAGGTGAATCAGACCCTGGACAAGGGCTGGAAGCTCTTCACCCACATCGACGATGGACGGAGCGGGGACGTTCGGATGAATCTCGACGGGGAGGGGCCGGTGCGCCGGCTCCATCCGCCGAGCCGCTGGAAGGCAGGTCAGTACATCCGGGACGAGCAGCCCGTGACCATCCCGGAGGACTGGCCGACGAACGAGGCGGTGTTCTACGTGGGCCTGTGGAACGGCCCCCACCGGCTCGAAGTGGAAAGCGGGCCGAGCGACGGCGATGACCGGGTGCGGGTGGTCAAAGTCCCCGTCATCGAGCCAAGCACGGGGACGGACGTGCCCCGGCTGCCGGTTCCCGAGCTCGCGGTACCCAAGGCGAAGGGCCCGATCGCCATCGACGGCGACCTGACCGACGACGCCTGGAAGACCGCGGCGGAGACCCGGGCCTTCGTCAACACCCTGGACGGTTCGGCGGCGTCGTTCACGGCCAAGGCCAAGCTCACCTGGGACGACGAGCACCTCTATGTCGCCTTCCAGGTCGAGGACACCTCGGTCACCGGAGCGATCCCCGGCGAGGCGGACACCCCGGAGGCGGAGGTCGCCCGGGACCGCCACCTCTGGGAGGGGGACGTGGTCGAGATCATGCTCGACCCAGGCCTCGACAGCCGGGACTACTACGAGGTCCAGGTCTCGCCGACGGGGCACGTCTTCGACACCCGATACGACCGACGCCGGGTCCCCCGCCCCTTCGGACACCTCGACTGGTCGTCGAAGATTCGAACCCAGACCCGCATCGACGGCACCCCGGACGACGATCAGCCGGACCAGGGCTACCAGGTGGAGCTCGCCCTTCCCTTCGCCGCCCTGACCCCCGGGTCCAGCCCCGGGGAAGCCCCCGAGGTCGGCGAGCGCTGGCGGATCAACTTCTACGTGATGAACCGATTCGGCGACGGGCAGACGGCCGCCGGCTGGTCTCCCACCCGGGTCTCGGATTTCCACATGCCGCTTCGCTTCGGCGTGGTGACCTTCGCCGACGCCGAGGGCGACGTGCCGAACGCCGCGGACCTGGCGGCTCGACGCGTCATCGACCTCGAGGCGGCGAGGGGCCTGGAGGTCCTTCGGAACCCGCCGGGGGCGGCGCAGGAGAAGACGCCCGCGGAGCGGCTTCGGGAGCGCGAGCAGGACAGCCAGATGCGCAGCGTCCGGGAGACCCCGGTCCCGAGCGAGTAGAACCTCGACCCAGGGGCTCGGACCGGGCTGCCCCGGTCAGGAGCGACGCGCGCCGCGTGGCGGCTCCCCGTCGACGTCGCGCCCTTTTCCGTCAGGAGGGCGCGCCGGTCGATGGGGAGACGAAGCGGGCGGGGTCGATGCCCAGGGCCCGGAAGGCCCGCTCCCAGCGGAGGTCGACGGGGGTCTCGAAGACCAGGGCCTCGTCGAGCTCGACGGGAAGCCAGGCGCCCCGGGCGATCTCCTCGTCGAGCTGTCCCGCCCCCCAGCCGGCATGCCCGAGCACCAGGTGGAACGGGTGCGGCCCCCGGGCCCGACCGATGGCCTCGAGCAGGTCGCGGGAGGCGCTCACCCCCAGCCTCGGGCCGACCTCGACGCTCCCTTCGAGGTCCCGGTGGGAGACGCCCGGGTCGAAGAGGATCCAGCCGGACCCCGGGGCCACGGGCCCGCCGAACAGGACCCGCTGTTCGAGCTCCCCCCGGGAGGGGTCTTCCCGGGGCAGGCCGAGCTCTTCGAGGATGCCGCCGACGCTCCGGTCGAGGGCCCGATTGACCACGAAGCCCAGGCTGCCTTCGTCTCGATGTTCGACGAGCAGCACCACCGACCGCTGGAAGTTGGGGTCCTGGAGCGACGGGGTCGCCACGAGAAATCCCGGCGCGAGCTTCGGGCCTCCAGCCATGGCCGCCGAGGATGCCATCCGGGCTCGGGCCTGGCGAGACACGCCGACAGACACGCCGACAGACGCGCCGCGTCGGCGGAAACGCTGCGGCGTCGGCTCGGGCCGCGGCGGTCGGTTGCTTCCGTCGGGTCCCGCTGCCGGTCACCGTCGGCGAAGCACGACGTAGAAGCGAGCATCGCCGTAGGGATGCACCGAGGCGACCCGAAAGCGCCGCCGGACCCAGGGCATCGCGGCCACCCGATGCTCGACGGGGTGGCCTCGAAAGTGGAGCAGGCGACCTTCCTCGTCGAACACCGGGGGGCTCTTGGAATGGAGCACGATGACCGTCGGCGCCCGGCGACGCAGCAGGGCCTCGGGAAGGCGTTTGTCGAGATGCCCCCCGGCCAATCGCGCGATCTCCGGGTCCGTGATCCCGCCGAGATCGACCACGTCGTCCAAGCCGGCGCGATGGACCAGCCATCCGACGTCGACGAGGGCGACGGGACCCCCGGCGGTCCCGGCGAGCGCCGCTGCGACGGCGTCCCCATCCCGGCGGCGAGCGACGGCCCCCGCCCGGGCATCGGGTCGTGCGGCCCACCAGGCGAGGGGGGGCAGTCCGAGGGCGAGACCAGCGACGAGGACGAGCGCCGCCGTCGACGGGCCGGGACCGGGACGGCGTCGACGGTCCTCCCGGGGGTCGGCGCTTCCGGCGTCGCCTTTCCGGCGGCGGAGGACGAGGCAGGCGCGAAACGCGCCTGTGCCCGACAGGTGGGCGTAGAGCGGCAACATCGGAGCGAGGAGCCGGAGCCCCGGCATCCAGTCCCCCCCGGCGAGCACCACGGCGACGGCGTGGGCGACGAGGGCTGCCCCGATGCCCAGGTCTTCGCCACGCCCGAGTCGCGCGCCCAGGGCGGCGAGGAGGATCCCTCCACCCCCGGTGGTGAGGGCCAGCCCGCCGGTCAGGTAGGGAAGCCCGTTCGCGAGCTCGGCGGGCTTGGCGGAAAGCGCCAGCGGGAGCGGGTGGCCGAAGACGGCTTCCCGGTAGAGCAGCACCCCCAGCGACCCGGCGAGGGCCAGCGCCCAGGCCCGCCAGGCCGGTCGGGGTCGACGAAGAGAGCCGAGAACCAACAAAGCGCCCATCGCGGGGGCGAGCTCGGGCCGCATCCAAGCCAGGGCGCCGACGGCGAGCCCCAGCTCGAGGAAGCGGGGACCCGGCCGTCGAGTGGCCGCGAGGCCGGCGCGGGTCGCCGCGAGGGTAGCCAGACCCGTCGACAGCCCCGCGGTCCCGGCGAGGGCGAGGGGCGCCTGGGGGACCAGGAGGAAACCGGCGAAGAGCGCGGCCGACCGTCCGCCGATCCGACGGCGCAGGTCGGCGACCACGGCGTGGACCGCCAGCGCGACGGCGAGAACGCCGACCACCTTGCTCGTCGCCAGCCCCGGAAGCCCGAGCCCCCGGGCCACGGCGACGAGGGCGAGCCACAGGGGGGCGGTGACGCCGTCCGTCGGCGGCCCTTCCCGGAAGGTGAGGCCGAGCCCGGCCACCCAGCGCTCCGCGTATCGTTGCACCACGAAGGCGTCGTCCACGGTCCAGTCGGGCGCGAAGGCGAGCGCGCTGCCGACGTAGGCCGCCGCGAAGAGGGCAGGGATACCGGCGGGGGGTCGAAGGCGCTGGACCCTTGAAAGACCGATCACGGGGAACTATCCGCCTGGTAGCCGGGGCGGTACCGCGCCTCCCTCGCCCTTTTCGACCACCCTGCTACTACTGCCCCCCGTCGCGGCCGTCGCCCCACGCTCCCCGAGCACGACCGAAGAGCGTGGCTCGGCGCCTCCACCGGCATGCTGCGCACCCGCGTCATCGTAGGACCGACAGCCGCGGCCGTCTCGAGCGCGGTCACCGCGCTGGCCCTTTCCTTCGTCGCGAGCATCGACGTGCTCGTCCCGCTGCTCGAAGTGCGGGTCGGGGAGCCGGCGCCGGTCACCCTTCGCGTCCCCCAGTCGTTCATCGATGCCCACGACGGGCCCGAGCTGGACCGGGGAGACGAGGAACGCGGGCTGATCATCGCCCGGGGCGAGGTGCTCGAGCCGGGAACCGACGCCCAGCTCGCCCGCCGCTACGAGCGCTCTCGGCGGCCGCCGGACCCCTGGCGCCTTCTCGGGCTCGCCCTGGTCGCCTTTTCCCTGGCCCTCATCGTCGCGACCTACCTGCGGACCTTGTCCTCCGGGCGCGGGGCCCTTCTTCGCACCCACGTCGGCGTGTTCATCCTGCTGGTCGGGACGACCGCCCTCGCCCAGGCCTATCTGCTGCTGACGCCGTTTCCCGCCCAAGCCTTCCCCGTGGGAGCGGTGGGACTCTGGACGGCGCTCTACCTCGATCGGCGGACGGGCCTCGCCGTCGCCACCACGATGGCCTTCCTGGTGGGGCTTCTGGTGGATTTTCAGCCGACGGTGGTGACCGTGCTTCTCGTGGTCGGCTGCAGCGGCGTGCTCGCCTTCCGCAATCGGAAGCACGTCGGGAGCGCCGGGCTCGCCGGCGCCCTGGCCTCCGTCTCCGGCCTCGTCGCCTACTGGGCCGCGTCGATGGTCTTCGAGGGCCGATTCGACCTCGGGGCGGAGCTCGCCGAGCCCAGCCGGAGCGGCCTCATCGCCTCCGCCGCCGGCGGGGCGGTCGGGGGTCTCATCGCGGTGGCCTTCGCCGGGGTCGCGGTCGGACTCCTCGGGGCGGTCAGTCGCAACCGCCTGCTCGACCTCGCCGACCTCCACCAGCCCCTCCTTCGAAAGATGGCCAAGGAGGCACCGGGCTCCTGGGAGCACAGCCGGGCGATGGCGAACCTGGCGGAGGGCGCCGCCGCGGCGATCGGCGCCGACGCCCTCCTGACCCGGGTCGGCGCCTACTACCACGACCTGGGCAAGACCATTCAGCCGACCTACTTCGTCGAGAACCTCGACGCCGGGGCCCGAAGCCCGCACGAGGACCTCGAGCCGGAAGTCAGCGCCGACGCCATCATGGCCCACGTGGTGGGCGGGACCCAGATCCTTCGACGGGGGGGCATCCCGGAGCCGGTGGTGGAGTTCGCCTACACCCACCACGGCACCAGCATCATCGAGTTCTTCTGGCACAAGTGCCTCGAGGCCGGGAACCCGAAGCAACTCTCCGAGACCACCTTCCGCTATCCGGGCATGCGCCCCCGGACCAAAGAGACGGCGATCCTGATGCTCGTCGATTCCATCGAGGCGGCGGCCCGGACCATCGACGAGCCCTCCCGGGACAAGTTCGAGCAGCTCGTTCGGCGGATCGTCTTCGTCAAGATGAAGCAGGGTCAGCTCGACGAATCCGGGCTCACCATCGAAGAGCTCCGGGTGGTCATCGACACCCTCGTCGACACCCTCCGAAGCGTCTACCACAGCCGGGTCAAGTACCCCTGGCAGCGGCAGCGGTCCGGCAATGGCTCCTCGCCGGAGCTCCCCATCCCTGGGCTCGCGACGGAGGCGGACGTCGCCGGGGCCCGGGCGAGCGAGCCCGGCCCCGACCGCCGGGACGAGGACCCCGACCGATGAGCGCGCCGCCGGCCGGCGGCCGAGGCAGGAGCGCTCCGCCGGGGACCC
>DAPKRP010000434.1:0-10416 GCA_031800515.1 Polyangiaceae bacterium LLY-WYZ-14_1
GGGGCGATGGAGCGGCGGAGAGCCCCGAGGGCCGCGGCGTCCATCCGCTCGCCGGCGAGCTCCCTGGTCAGGGTCTCCGTCAGGTTCTCGAGGGCCTCGTCCAGGCTCCGGGCGAGGCGGCTCGCGAGATGCCGACTGGTCTCGAGGTGGGCCGACGTGGTCTCCGCCGCCCGGTCGAGGCCCGGCTCGATGAGCTGACGGAGGAGCTTGCCTTCCAGGGGCGTCTCGCCCCCTTCGGCGATCTCGAGCTCCCCGGCGGCGAGCTCGACGTTCAGCACGGACAGACGCCGGTTCTCCCGGAGCGCGTCGACCAGGGGATCGACCTCCGCCGCCACCTCCCGAAGGGCGGCGGTGAGCGCGGCGGTGAGGGGGCCTTCCACCTCCGCCCCCACCCGCTCCCGCAGGGGGACTTCCACCAGGCTCGCCTCCGGATCCGGGCTGGTGGGGCGTTCATAGCGGCGACCGAGCTCCCGGACGGCCAGGTCGAGGGCGGCGCGGAGGGGAGCGAGGGTGTGCTCCGGGGCGCTCAATCGGTCGAGGAGGGTGACCGCCTTGTCCTCCGCTTCCGTCATCACCTTGAGCACCGGCTCCGCCAGGACGCGGAGCTCCTCGCTCGCCCCGGGCTCGACGACGAAGCTCGCCTCTCCCCGCCGTTGCCAGATCTCCGCCAGGGCGGGGCGCACCTGGTCGAGGGCCTCGGCGAGGCGCACGAGCTGGGTCTCGGTCTTGCCTCGAACGTCCTGGGCCAGCCGGGCGACCTCGGCGGCCTGGACCCGACGGACGGCGGCGGTGAAGGCCTGGAGGTCGAGGGCGAGGGCCAGCCCGTCGAGGGCCCCGGCGGCCCGGGCGGTCCCGGGGATCGCTTCCTCCTCCAGGCGGCGGATGCCCTGGGCGCGGGCGGGGAAGACCAGGCTCCCCTTGCGGCGCCGCGGCGAGAGCCAACGGGTGCCCAGGATGAGGAGGTCGGCCTCGACCGCCTGGAGACCGGTTTCGAGGGTCTCCTCGAGGAGGCGGGTCGCCTCGTCGAAGGCGGCGGCGACCTCCTGTTCGGCCGCGGTCACCGCCGCCTCGACGACCCCCCGGGCCCGGGCGATGCGGCCCGGGGCGTCGAAGCCGGCGGAGGGCTCCGGCTCGCCGGCACCGCGCTCTTCTTCGTCGCCTCCTGACTCGTCCGGGTCGTCCGGCTCCGTCGGGTCCAGCTCCCCCACCGCCCGCTCGTAGGCGGCGGTGATGCGGTCGAGGGCGGCGGCCACCGGCGCCGCCGCCGCGCCGCTCGCCCCGAGGATCGCCCGCTGGACCTCCGGTAGCTGGGCGACGGTGCGCCCCCAGAGGTGGTAGCGGGCGAGCTCCTGAAGCGGGAGGCGCCGCCGAGGCTCCCCCCGACGCAGGACGACGGCCAGGGCACGCCGCCAGAGGGGTGGGTTGGCGATGGGCTCGTAGAGGGCGTCGAGGCGCTCGGGACAGGCGGCGACGGCGTGGTCGAGCTCGGCGACATAGGGGAAGAGCACCGGCCCGTCCTCGTCCCGTACCTCGTCGGCGGCGGCGGCCAGGTCGTCCCGGACCCGCTGGGCGAGCGCCCGCACCTCCTCTCGCAGTCGGTCGGCGTCGAGGCGGGCCCCCCCCGCGGTTCCCTCGACGGCGTCCTCCCCCTCGGCGACGGAGGCCTCCGCGTCGCCGGTGCCCCGGGCGGCGACCAGGAGCCGGCGGTGGAGTCGGAGGGCGTCCCGGCGGACCTCGCCGAGGAGCAGCTCCGCCCGGCGTCGCCGCGGGGCGATCTCCTCGTCCGTGACCCGTCGGGTCAGGGTGGCGACCCGGCCGCCGAGCTCGCCGACGGCCTCGACCAGGGCGGGGGTGCGGTAGATCGCACGTCCCGTCTCGGGCGCTCGGTCGACCTCCGCCGGGTCGACGGCATCGCTCGGACCCGCCTCGGGTCCCGGCTCCGCCTCGGCGGAGCCCGCCCGTCGCGGGATCTCGCCGGCGAACCCGAGCCCCACCTTGAGCAAGACGGGACCGAGGAGCTCGTTCAGGGCGACTCCGGCGATGAGCAGGGTTTGCAGGGCGGTGCCGGGCTCCCCGAAGGCGTCCCCGACGAGAGAGGCCAGGGAGAGGGCGACCCCGGCCTGGGAGACGAAGCCGAGCCAGCCGTGGCGGCGGGTGGCCGGGTCGGCGCCGCCGAGCTGAGCGCCGACCACCGTCCCGAGGGCGAGGGCCCCGGTCCGGACGAGCACGAGGGCCAGGGCGAAGGGGGCGACGGCGGCGACCTCGTCGAGGTGGAGGCGGGCGCCGGCCAAGGTGAAGAAGACGACGTAGACCGGGCCGGAGAGCTTTTCGACGCTGTGGACCAGGTGCTCCCCCTGGCGGGAGAAGTTCGCCGCGGCGAAGCCCGCGGAGATGAACAGGAGCACCGGGTCGAGGTCGATCCGGGTGGCGAGAAAGGTCGCCACGTAGACGACGGCGACCAGGAAGAGCAGCACCTCCCGGTCGACGAAGCGGAGGTAGAGCGCCATCGCGAAGCCGATGGCATCGCCGGCGACGAGACTGCCGCCGACGTGGACCGTCAGATAGGGGATGAGGTCCTGGTCGCCGCCGCCGCCGCCGCCGAGGACGACCTGGCTCGCGAGGACGGTGGCGACGCTGAAGGCGACGACGACGACGACGTCCTTCAGCACCACCGTCGAGAGCACCAGCCGGGTCATCGGGCCGGAGGCCTCGGCCCCGTTGATGACGGCGATGGTGGCCGCCGGCGAGGTCGCCATGGAGATCGCCGCCACGACCGAGCCGAGGGCCAGGGCGGGAACGATCCCGTCGACCACGAGCCCCGGCAGCACGACCCCCGGAAACACCGCGCCGCTGACGACCAGCACGAACCCCCCGATCAGGATCAGGGTGGCCAGCACCTGTCCCGCGAGCACCGATAGGATCGCCCGGATGCCCTTCCGGAGGGCGTCGACCCGGAGCTCGCCCCCTGCGGTCAGGGCGATGAGCGCCACCGCCAGGCTGTCGAGGAGGCCGATCTGGCCGATGACGCTGGGCTCCAAGACCCCCTGGTCGAAGGGGGCGACCCGAAGCTCCGACGGGAGCAGCTCGGCGAAGGAGGGGCCGAGGAAGACGCCGGCGACCAGGTAGCCGGTGATGTGGGGGAGGCCGACGGTCTCGGCGAGGTGGCCGACGGTGAAGCTCGCCAGGACCACGAAGCCGAGGGCGAGCATCGCCGTGGCCGCGAGGTCGCCGTCCCCGTCCAGGCGCGGCGGGGCGAACCAATAGAGGAGCACCATCGCCCCCACCAGGAGGGCGACGATGAACCCCTGGCCGAGGACGGTGCCCTCTTCCTCGCTGGGACCGGCGGCCTCCCCGGGGCTGCTCATGGGGCGAGTCCCTGGCTCATCGGCCGGCGGCCCCCACCGGCGAAGAGGGGGAGCGGGGGGGCGGAGGCCGGCTCCGGAGCGCGTCCCGTTCGATGTCCCGGCCGTCGACGAGCAACCCCCGGAGCATGCGCGTCGAGACGAGGGAGTAGCAGACGAAGGACCCGAGAATGATGGTGTAGGCCCAGTCGACGGCGGGTCCCTCGTAGTAGGTTCGGAGCAGGACGGCGATGGCGACGGTGAAGGAACCCTGGCCGAGCAGACCCCGGTGGAGGTCCTGGGGCAGGGAGGTACCGGCGGTTCCGAGCCGGTCGCCGAGGCGCTTGCCCAGATAGCGGACCGCCACGAAGACGAGCACGGCGCTGCCCACCAGGGCGGGCAGGAGCCAGGGGGCGGTGCCGGTCAGGGTCGGTGGCCGCCAGAGGGCGCCGGCGAAGACCATCAGCACCAGGTTCATCGGGCCTTCCGTCCGCTCCAGGGTGGCCCGAAGCTGGGTGCGGCTTCGGGGGCTCAGGGCGAGGACGGCGCCGAGGACGAGATTCACGAGCAGGGGCGACAGGCGCAGGAACAGAGACGCCCCGGAGGCGAAGGTGATGACCCCGACCAGGGCGAGAAAGCGCCGGCCCTCGGACTGTCCCTCGCCGACGAAGGGACGGAAGAGGAAGCCGAGCACGATGCCGAGGCCGATGGAGATCACCGCCCACTCCGTCGGCCGGAGGTCCCGTCCGCCGCTCGGGTGGACGGCGCAGACGAACAACCCGGTGGTGACGATGGCGAAGATCTCGGACAGGTGGGCGGTGCGTCGGACCATCGGAGAGATGTTCCGGCCGAGGTCGTAGCGCCGGCGCAGCACCATCAGGGGTTCCGTCGACGCGGTGGCGGCGCAGGCGCCGAGGAAGACGGCGGCGGCGACGGTGGCCCAGCGGTCGAGGCCGTCGACGGGGTCCGCCAGTCCGTAGAGTCCCCGGGCCAGGGGGCCGCCCGGGCGGAGCGCGAGCCAGGCGAGGACGGCGGTCGCCACCCCGCTCGCGGCGGTCTCGACGGCGGCGATCCGCAGGGCGCCGGTCTGCCGTCGCCGCTGGACCCGACGGAGGTCCGAGTCGAGCCCCCGGAGCAGGCCGAACCAGCCCGCGGCGAGGGCCGCCAGCGGGACGAGGGGGCGAAAATCCTCGAGGAGAGCGACGCCGAGGGGGTCGCCGAGGACCGGACCGAGGAGCGCGCCGAGGAGCAGATACTCGACCCCGGACAACACCAGGAAGCGCCGCTGGAGTCGGTCGACGACGACGTCCGCCAGCAGGTAGGCGAAGCCGACGAAGAGGACCAGGGCGACGACGGTGCCCGTCTCGCCGGCGACCCCCCCGTCTCCCTCGCCGGACGACGCGCCCCCGCCGGCTCCCAGCAGGAAGAGGGGTAGGAGACCCAGGGCGGCCCGGCCGGCCGGGGGCACCATCCTGCTCACCCGGTTCCGGGCTCCTCGGCGGCGGGGCTCGAGGCATATCCACCGGCGGCTCCGGGGGCGCCCGAAGCGCCCTCGACGGAGGCGCTGGTGGCGGTCATCCGGGACGCCGGCGTCTCCGGCAGGCCCGGGAGGTCGCCCTGGGACGGGGGCGCCGGGGGAACGTGGACCGTCGGCGTCTTCCAGATATCCCGGGCGTACTCCTGGATCGTCCGGTCGCTCGAGAACCAGCCGGTGTTCGCCAGGTTGTGGACGACCTTCCGAGACCAGACCTCCGGGTCCCGGTAGACTCGAGAGACCTCTTCCTGGGTCCGAACGTAGTCGTCGAAGTCGGCGCAGCACAGGTAGCGATCGACCTGTCGCAGGTGGTCCGTGATGGGTCGAAAGCGGTCCGGTTCTTCGGGGCTGAAGAGGCCCTGTTCGATCACCTCGACCACCCGACGCAGGTCGTCGCTCTGGCGGATGAAGTCTTCCGGATGGTAGCCGCTGGACTGGAGCCCCCGGACCTCTTCCGCATTCAAACCGAAGAGGAAGAAGTTATCCGCACCGACCCGTTCCCGGATCTCGATGTTCGCCCCGTCCAGGGTCCCGATCGTCAGGGCCCCGTTCATCGCGAACTTCATGTTCCCCGTGCCCGACGCTTCCTTGCCGGCCATCGAGATCTGTTCCGACACGTCCGTCGCAGGGATGATCTTTTCTGCTACGGAAACGCCGTAGTTCGGGATGAAGACGACCTTCAGCTGACCCTTGGTGGTGGGGTCCGCGTTGATGTGGGTGGCGACGTCGTTGATCAGCTTGATGATCTGCTTGGCCATGACGTAGCCCGGCGCCGCCTTGCCGCCGAAGACGAAGGTCCGGGGCACGACGTCCGCCCCGGGGTTTTCCTTCAAGAACAGATACAGGCGGACGATGTGCAAGACGTTCAGCAGCTGCCGCTTGTACTCGTGAATCCGCTTGATCTGGGCGTCGATGAGGGATGCCGGGTCGACGGGGATCCCCAGGTGGGTGCCGACCCACTCGGCGAAGGCCCGCTTGTTCGCCGCCTTCACGTCCCGAAGGGCCGCTCGGAAGCCGTCGTCGTCGGCCAGGGGCTCCAGGGCTTCCAGGTGGCTCAGGTCCGACACCCACTCCTTGCCGATGCGGTCGGTGATCAGGTTGGCCAGGTCGGGGTTGGCCAGCAGGATCCACCGCCGGGGGGTCACCCCGTTGGTTTTGTTGTTGAACTTGTCCGGGAACATCTGGGCGAAGTCCCGGAACAAGCCGGCCTTGATCAGGTCCGTGTGGAGGGCCGCGACCCCGTTGACGCTGTGGGAGCCCACCACCGCCAGATGGGCCATCCTAACCTGCTTTTCCGGGCCTTCTTCGATGATCGAAAGCCGCCGCTTCCGCTCCGGATCGCCGAGTTGGTGGATGTGAACGTCCCGGAGGAATCGGGCGTTGACCTCGTAGATGATTTGCAGGTGTCTCGGGAGCAGCTTTTCGAACAATGGAACGGGCCACTTTTCCAGCGCTTCCGGCAGCTGGGTGTGATTCGTGTAGGCGATGCACGACCGCGTGATCTCCCAGGCGCGATTCCAGGGCAGCCGGTGGACGTCGATCAGCACCCGCATCAGCTCGGCGACGGCGATCGCCGGGTGCGTGTCGTTCAGCTGGATCACGACCTTGTCGGCGAACTGGTCGAAGCCCTGATGGTGCCGGAGGTGGCGCCGGACGATGTCGTGGATCGAGCAGGCGACGAAGAAGTACTGCTGCCGGAGCCGGAGCTCCTTGCCTTCCGGGGATTGGTCGTTCGGGTAGAGGACCTTCGAGATCGTTTCCGTGTCGTATTTGTCTTCGACGGCGCGGCCGAAATCCCCTTCGTTGAAGACCTCGAAGTTGAACTCCCGCGTCGCCCGGGCGCTCCAGAGCCGCAGGGTGTTGACCGTCTCGTTGCCGAAGCCGGCGATGGGGGTGTCGTAGGGGACGCCCAGGACTTCCTTCGTGTCGACCCAGTCCACCCGGTAGCGGCCATCGAGGTCCGTGCCTTCCACCAGCCGCCCCCCGAACTTCACGGTCACCGTGTATTCGTGCCGGGGCACCTCCCAGGGGTTGCCCAGCCGGAGCCAGTCGTCCCCCCGCTCGACCTGCCAGCCGTCCCGGAAGGCCTGCTCGAAGATGCCGTACTCGTAGCGGATCCCGTAGCCGTAGGCGGGGATCTCCAGCGCGGCCAGGGAATCGAGGAAGCAGGCGGCGAGCCGCCCGAGGCCGCCGTTCCCGAGCCCCGCGTCTCGCTCTTCGTCCAGGATCTGGGCGAGGTCGAGGCCGTGCCGGGCCAGGAGGTCCCGGGCGGTGCCGTAGACGCCCAGGTTCAGCAGGTTCATCCCGAGGGCCCGTCCCATCAGGAACTCCGCCGACAGGTAGTGGACCCGGCGCACGTCCTGTTCCTCGTAGACCCGACGGGTCCGGAGCCAGCGGCTCACCAGGCGGTCCCGGACCGCCATGGAGACGGCGTGGAAGACGTCCAGCAGCGTCGCCGAGTCCCGGTCCCGGAAGCGGCTGAAGTACAGATGGTCCAGGACGGCCCGTTCCAGGGTGACCGGGTCCATGCCGGTCCGGTCGTCCTCGACGCGGATGACGGTCCGGCCGGGGCGGGAAGATGGGGGCCGGTTGGCGGGCGTGGGCGGGTCGAAGCTGGTGGTCATCGGCGTCGCTCCCCTCGGTCGCGGGTGAAGTCGTCGGGTCCTCCGACAGGGACGTTCCCGGGCAGGCCGACTATAGAAGGTCGGTGGCTTCCCCGCCCACCGACCTGCCATCTCGACCGACCCCGGCGATCGACGACCCGGCCTCGCCCCCGGATGGACGTGAGCTTCGCCTCGAGCTTCCGTTTCCCCTGGACCTCGACGGCACCTTCCGCCTGGCCCGGATGGGACCCCAGGACCCGACCTTCAAGCGCCGTGGGGGGGTCTTCTGGCGGGCCAGCTGGACGCCGGAGGGCCCGGGCACCCTGGCCCTGGCCGCCGCCGGCGCGGGTCATCCCGCCCGCCGGCTCCGGGCCCGCGCCTGGGGGCCCGGGTCGCGCTGGCTGCTCCGGGAGGTGCCCCGCATGGTGGGGTTCCGGGACCGGCCGGAGGCCCTCGACGCCACCGGCCACCGGCGCCTCGAGCGGCTGGTCCATCGGAATCCGGGCATGCGGATCGGGGCCGCCCCCTCCCTCGTCGAGGCCCTGGTGCCGATCATTCTCCAGCAGCGGGTGACCTGGGGGGAGGCGGTGGCCTCGTTCCTCGCCCTCGTCTACCGGCACGGGGAGCGAGCTCCGGGACCGCATCCGACCCTGCGGCTCCCCGTCCCCCCGGCCCGGCTCGCCCGGCTCTCCGCCGCCCGCTTTCACGCCGCCGGCGTCGAGGCGAGCCGTTCCGAGCCCATCCGCCGGGTAGCGACCCTCGCCCGCCATCTGGAGGCCTTCCGCGAGCTGCCGCTGGCGGAGGCGAAGGGGCGGCTCCTCGCCCTGCCCGGCATCGGACCCTGGACGGTGGGCATGGCCGCCGGCCTCGCCCTGGGCGACCCGGACGCCGTGCCCGTCGGGGACTACCACCTGCCCAGCATGGTCGCCTGGAACCTCGCCCGGGAGCCTCGGGCCGACGACGCCCGCATGCTCGCCCTCCTCGCCCCCTGGCAGGGCCAGCGCTGGCGGGTGATCCGCCTCCTGGTCGCCGGGGGCCTCGGTCCGCCCCGGCGGGGTCCGAAGCGCGGCCCGAATCGCTGGATGGCGCAGGCGTCCCGATGAGCCAAGCCCCTACCGCGGCGCCGGAACCACCCCCCGGCGCCACCTCCGACGCCCCCCGGGCGGGGGCGCGACCCGTCGGACGGCGGTCCCGTTGGGGCGGGCCTCCCCGGCTTGGACCCCGTGGCGCCCTGGCGGCGTTCCTGGCCGGCGCCGTCCTCGCGAGCGTTCTCTCCACCTGGCCCATTCCGGGCCCCTTTCCGCCCCCGGCGACGGCTCTCCTGCGCCCGGCCACCGACGTCCTTCTGGGGGCCGGGCTGGTGCTGGCCCTCGGCCCTCGGCTGCCCCGGGGCCTCCCCACGCTGCTCGCCGCGGTCCTCGTGGTCGGGCGGCTTCTCCGTATCGGCGACGCCCTCATGATCACCTACTTCGGCCGCACGGTGACGCTCTACCTGGACGTCGCCCTCGTGCCCGAGCTCGGCCGGTTGCTCGCGGATACCCTGGGTGCCGCCCTCGCCGTCTGGACGGGCTTCGGGATCGCCGCCGGGGTGGTGGCCCTCATCGCCCTCGGCGGCCGCTGGCTCGCCCTCGGCCGGCGCCTCGGGGGCCGGGAGCGCCTCGGGATCCTGGGCGGGTTGGCGGTCCTCGGCCTGGTCCAGGCCGGCGCCGGGACGGCGGGGGGGGAAGACGCCGGGGTGCTCGCGCCCTCGGCCCTGCCCCGGCTCGCGGAGGAGGTCGACTTCCTGCTGCACGTGCACGGCCTCCGGGAGGAGACCCGGGCGGTATTCGCCGAGGCTCGGGAGCGCCTCGAGGCGGCGCCGAAGAACCTCGACGGGCTGGCGGATACGGACGTCTACCTGCTCTTCGTCGAGTCCTACGGCACGACGGTCTGGGAGGACCCGGACCACCTCGCCCGCTTCCGTCCGGCGCAGGAACGGCTGGCGACGACCGCCCGGGAGGCGGGCTACGCGGTGCGCTCCGGGGCCCTGGTCTCCCCGACCTTCGGCGGCGCCTCCTGGCTCGCTCATGGGACCGTCGCCAGCGGCGTCCCCCTGACCACCCAGCTGCGCTTCGACCTGCTGGTGACGAGCGACCTCGAGCCCCTGGCGCGGCACCTTCGGCGCGCGGGCCACCACACCGTCGAGCTCATGCCCGGGACGAAACGCCCCTTTCCCGAGGGCCGCTGGTTCGGCTTCGAAGACCACCTCTACCAGTGGCATTTCGGCTACCGGGGTCCCCGCTACGACTGGGCCCCGATGCCCGACCAGCTGGTCCTCGATACGCTGCTGCGGCGGTTCGTCCGGGACCGGTCGGACCCCCGGCCGCTCTTCGCCGAGGTGGTGCTGGTGAGCAGCCACGCTCCTTTTCGCCGCCAGCCGCCCTACGTCGAAGACTGGTCCCGGCTGGGCGACGGCTCGGTCTTCCGGGAGCTCGACACGGTGCGCTTCGAGGTGCCTTTCCCCGACATGACCCGCGCCGGTCCGGCCTACGTCGCCAGCATCGCCTACGTTCTGCGCTGCGTGGGTGGCTTCCTCGAGCGGCTTCCCCGGGAGCGCCCGGCGGTGGTCTTCGTCCTCGGGGACCACCAGCCGAATCCCCAGATCACCGGGCCTGGGGCCCCGTTCACCGTGCCCATGCACGTCCTGTCCCGGCAGGAGGACTTGGTGGAGGCCTTCGGCCGGGTCGCCGGGCTCGAGCCGGGCTGGGACCCTGGGGACCCGGCGGCAGCCCGGGGGATGGCTCGCTTTCCCACGGACATGCTCGAGGCGTACTCCCGATGACCGACGGCCCGCCGGGACGCCCCACCGGGGGGGCGTCGACGACCTCCCCCGGGGCTGGGACCGACCGGGTCTGGGGGGCCCTGCTTCGGGCCGCCCACGGGACGACCTCTACGTCCC
>DAPKRP010000435.1:0-2403 GCA_031800515.1 Polyangiaceae bacterium LLY-WYZ-14_1
GGGGCCGCCACGGCAGGGCCCTTCGGTCAATGCCTCGGAAACGCCCTCGAGATGGACTGCGGCGGCGGCGGCGGCGGCGGCCAGATCGGCCCAGGCGCCGGCGGCGGCGGCGTGATCTCCATCGTCAGCCTGGACGCCCTGGACCTGTCCGGGGGCGTCTTCCTCGCGAGCGGCGGGACGGCGCCCCCGGGCACCGGGGGCGGCGGTGGTGCCGGCGGTGGCGTTCTCATCGCGGCGCCCTCCTGGGATGCGCCCGACGAGATCGACGTCTCCCGAGGCTTCGGGGGGCTCAGCCCGGACAACTCCGTCGAAGGCGGCCCCGGCTCCCCAGGCATCATCCGGGTCGATGTGCCGGGCGCGGAATGGCGGGACGCCCTGCCGGGCCTCGCCGTCGACCTGCCGGAAGAACCGACGGACTATCTGGTCGAGGACCCGGCGATCACCCTCACCGGCTTTGCCGAACCGGGCTCCGTGGTCTGCGCGACGGACCTGTTCCTCGTGGAGGAGCGGAGCCTGAGCATCGCCCAGGCGATGACCTGCGCCCAGGAGCTGACCGGACCGGACGGTCGCTTCTCCCTGGACCTCGTGCTTCGGCCGGGGCTCAACCGGCTCCTGGTTCAATCCGGGAGCGAGACCGGGGTCGCCACCAGCTGGACCGGTAACAGCTTCCGTTTCGACAGCTTCGATTTCGGTCCCGAAGGGGAAGAGGTGGAAGTGTTCGCGCCGGTCGCGGGGTTGATAGACTACGTCTACGTGCCCGACGACGAGCGCTTCTGACCCTCGCCTTAAAGCTCCGGGGCGCCGGCCGTCGACGGCGATCCGGGGCGATGCCGCGAGGCGCGCCCGGACCGCCCGGGGAACGGACGGACGGTTGCGCGAGTAGTCCCTCGTTTGGTGAGGCCCCGTCCGGTCCACCCGGCGAGACCCTCTCAACCGACCCCCCCGCGCACCGTTCTATCTCCATGAGCATCGAGGCACCGGTGACCGAGGCCCGAGTCGAAGGTCGGGGAGCGACGGAGCGCATGGCGTCGCCTTCCGGACCTTCGACTCGGGCCTCGGTCCTTCCCCGCCCGAGGCGACCCGATGGCCAGGCGGGGGGATGAGATGACCCGCCTACCCGGGACGTCGTCGCCGCACCGGGCGGAGCTCCTCGACCGATGCCGGGAGCTGGCCCTGGCCTGCGTCGACCGGCCCTACCCCTACCATTCCGTCCACCGGGTCGATGGGCCGGGCGACCGGGAGCTGCCGAGGGAACGGCACCCCGTGTTCTTCGGGTGCTTCGACTGGCACAGCGCGGTGCACGCCCACTTCACCCTGGTCCGCTGGCTGACCGCCGTCGCGCGTCTGCCCGCCCTCGGGGGCGTCGGCATGGAGGCGGCCCGGAAGGAGGTCACGGACGTCCTCGACAGGCGATTGACCCGCGAGGCCCTCGGGAAGGAGGCGGACTATCTCGTCGCCCACCCGGCCTTCGAGCGTCCCTACGGTCTGGCCTGGCTCCTGGCACTGGACGCCGAGGTGCATCGGCTCGCGGCGCTGGATCCGGCGGGCCCCGCCGCCGGCTGGTCCGCCGCCCTCACGCCGGCGGTCGAGGCAGCGGTCGCTCACCTGGCCACCTGGCTCGACAAGCTGCCCCGGCCCATCCGCTCCGGCGTCCACAGCCAGACCGCCTTCGCGATGGGGCTGGTCCTGGACTGGGCCCGAGGCCGCCGGCAGCATCGGATGGAGGCCCTGGTGGGTCGGCGCGCCCTGTCCTTCCATCTCGGCGACCGGAACCTCGGCCTGCACCTCGAGCCCTCTGGCGAGGACTTTCTCTCCCCCGCCTTGGGCGCCGCCGACCTGATGCAGCGGCTTCTGGCCCCGGCCGACCTCGCCGCCTGGCTCGGAGCGGCGATACCGGAGATCCCGGAGGGACCCGCCCCGGGAACCTCTTCACGGAAGCTCGACCCGGACGGAGGTATGAGCGCCTGGCTACCACCCTGCCCCTCCCCAGATCCGGAGGATGGGCGCCTCGCGCATCTGCAGGGGCTCAGCCTGAGCCGGGCCTGGATGCTTCGGCGGCTCGCCGAGAGGCTGCCGCCGGGGGACCCACGGTGTCCCAGCCTCCGCGCCGCCGCCCAGGCCCACGAGGCGGACGGGCTCCCGACCCTGGCCGGAGACGCCTACGCCGGCGCCCACTGGCTGGGCACCTTCGCCTGCCTGCTGCTCACCGACCAGCCCCCGGATCCGGCGACCCCGGGCACCCTCTAAAGAGGGTCGGTCAACATAACCGACCGAGCCGCGGAGCCGAGGCGGCGTCGGCTGCAAGGCGCGGCGACGAGGAATATCTGAAGGATATTTCGAGGAGCCGGAACGCCGCAGACGGCGTCGGATCGGCTTCGCGGCGACCGGAGCGTTATGTTGAGC
>DAPKRP010000436.1:0-1954 GCA_031800515.1 Polyangiaceae bacterium LLY-WYZ-14_1
AGCCCCGCCTCCCAGGGGGGGAGGGTGAAGCGGAGCTCGAGGTCGTCGGGGCCCCGGCGAGCCTCCCGGAGCGCCTCGGCGAAGGGGACGGCCAAGGCGATGCGCAGGAGATGCCGGCCCCGCCCCGGGGCGCGGCGCCGACCCCCGGGAAACGACACCTGAAGCGCGCCCCGGTCCGCGTCGACGACCCGGACCTCCGGGCGGAAGGTGCCGTGACCTCGGGCCGGCTGGGCTGGGGCCGCATGGGCCCGGCGCGCGTCGGCGGGCCTCGTCGCAGCCCCGCCGGCGGGAAAGGCCTCTCCGGAGACGACGGTCAGCCCTTCCGGCAGCCCGGCGAGGTCCAGGCGCTGGAGCCAACCCCGGACGACGTCCACTTCGAGCTCGAGGTCCAGGCGCATCGGAGAGGCGGGGCTCTCCGGCAGGGAGAGCCGCGCTTCGGCCCGGTGCACGCGGGCTTCGACCCAGGCCCGGGCGGGGGCGGGGCCCACCGCGGAGACGAGCAAGGCCGCGGGAATCAGCGCCAAAGGCGACGCCGCGACGACCGACCCGACGGCGGAGAGGCCGGGTCGGCGGTCGCGGCGACGGCCGAGGGCGGAGGGAGCGCGGAACACCCTCGGGACGCTATCCCGGCTGGTTCCCACCGGGGAACTTCTCGGCGGGGGCCAGGAGCGCGCGTCCGCCTTCGACGGTCAGCTCTCGCCGCCGTCGTCGGCCCGGTCTCCTTCGTGATCGTCGTCCGAGCCCTCGTCCGCATCCTCGTCGACGTCCTCGTCCACGTCCTCGTCGAGGTCGTCGTCCGAGTCCTCGTCCGCATCTTCGTCGATGTCTTCGTCGATGTCTTCGTCCGCATCTTCGTCGATGTCGTCGTCGAGGTCGTCTTCCAGGTCCTCGTCGACGTCTTCGTCGAGGTCGTCGTCGAGATCCTCGTCCCCGTCGTCGTCATCCTCGGCGATCACCGCCCCCGTGGACGCGGAGACGGCGACGTAGCGGCCGTCGGCGAGCTCGACATCGTAGACCCAGCCGCCATCGTGGTCTTCGTCCCGCTCGAGCTCCCATTCGACGATCTGGTCCAGCCTGTCGTCGGACGCCGTCCCCAGGGCGTCGGCGAGGCCGACGGTGACCAGGTCTCCGGGCTCGAAGGCGACCTGGGTGTCATCGCTCTCCGCCTCGTAGAGCCCACAGGAGGCGACGAAGAACTCCGCCTCCGCCTCCCCGCCGTTCTCCGTTCGGAGCTCGACCTCCCAGCTTTCGATCGCGACGGCCTCGTCCGCGTCCACCTCGACCACGGTCGAGGAGGGGAAGAGGCGAAGCGCCGCCTCCCGGGCTTCATCGGCGGTCATCGCGCAGTCGCCGCTGCGGGATTCCTCGCCGTACAGGCTCGCGATCCGGTCGCCGTCGACCTGCCGGGCGTCGCTGGTGCAGGCCTGCGCCCCGAGCCCGAGGATGCTTGCGATGGACAGTGCGAGAACGTTCTTCATCTACCTCTCCTTCCGCCCGCCGCGTCTTTCCGGCGAGCACGGACGCACTGTCCCGGGCGGCCGGGAAAGGTCGCACCCACGCGGAAGGAAAAGCCATGCCGACCCATCGGTCGGTCTCATCTCAGGGTCCGGCGAGCCGGATCCAGCTCGGCATGAACAGCAGCCCGAAGACCAGCAGGGCCAGCGCCCCGACGAGTCGCCGCGCGGGGTCGAGGGGAGGGCCCGGGTCCGTCGGCGGGTGTCGTGGCCCGCTCGCCCGCAGGAGCAGGGCGAGGACGCCCGCCCAGATGACCCAGTGGATGCCCGCCAGGAGACCGTCGATCAGTGCGCCCCCGGCGTTCACGGCGGCCCACCCGTGGCCGAGGCTCACCGCCAGGCCGACGAAGGGCAGGGAGCGGTGGACACGGGCCGACCACCGGTCCTGCCGAGGACCGAACAAGGCGTAGGCGACGTGCCCGCCATCGAGCTGCCCGACG
>DAPKRP010000437.1:0-11999 GCA_031800515.1 Polyangiaceae bacterium LLY-WYZ-14_1
GGACCGGGTCAAGAAGGACCTCGACGCCTCCTACCGAGAGGTCGCCAAGCACGCCAAGGTCAAGGGTTTCCGCCCCGGGAAGGTCCCGGCGGGGGTGCTCCGAAAGCTCTACGGCAAGCGGGTGCGCTCGGAGGTCGCCGCCAACCTGGTGGAAGAAGGGGTGATGAACGCGGTGCAGGAACACCACCTGCACATCGTCGCCCAGCCGCAGGTCGACGAAGCCCCGGACGTCGCGGACGGCGAAGACCTGGTCTTCAAGGCCCGGATGGAAGTCCGACCCCACGTCGGCGAGGTCGAGGTCGACGGGCTCGAGGTCTGGCAGCGCCCGGCCGACATCCCGAACGCCGACGTCGACCAGGAGATCGAGCGACTTCGGAAGGAACACGCGGACGTTCAGGTCCCGGAGCCCGCGCGCCCCGGCCAGTCGGGAGACCGGGTGATCATCGACTATCGTCTGTCCGTGGACGGGGAAGACCAGCCGGAGGCGGCGGCCACCGACCGTCCGGCGGACCTCGGGGAAGAGGGCCTGCTGCCCGAGATCGAGGCAGCTCTCGTCGGGGCCTCGCCGGGGGATGAGAAGACGGTCGAGGTCCACTTCGGGGACGACCACGGGAACCCCGCCCTACGGGGGAAGACGGGCGTCTTCTCGGTCACCGTCAAGGAAGTCCAGGAACGCCTCCTGCCCGACGTCGACGACGAGTTCGCCAAGGACGTCGGCGATTTCGAAACGCTGCTCGAGCTGCGCCTGGACATCCGGAAGCGCCTCGAAGACAAGCGGAAGGCGCGGATCGACGCCGAGATGCGGGAGCAGGTCATCGACCGGCTGGTGGAGAAGAACCCGGTGCCCCTGCCCCCGAGCCTCGTCCGCCAGCAGGAGCAACAGATGCTCCAGGAGATGTTCAACCTCGCCCGGATGATGGGGCAGATGCCCGACGGGTCGATGCTGGAAGGTCTGCACGAACGGGCGGAACGTCGGGTGCGGGCCGGGATGCTCCTCGGCGCCCTCGCCCGCCAGGCGAAGCTCGAGGTCACCGACGGTGAGATCGACGGAAAGATCAAAGAGATCGCCGACCGCACGGGCAAACACGTCGCCAAGGTCAAGGCCGACTTCGCCGGGGAACGCCGTGGGGAGCTCGAGTCCGAGCTCCTCGAGGGGAAGCTGATGGACTACCTCCTCGCCCGGGCTACGATCCGGGAGGGCGAGCCCCCGGAGCGACCCTCTCCGGCCAGCAGCGCGGAGGCTGCCGGAGACGGCGATGACGACACGTCGCCGGAAGCCGAAGGCACCGCCCCGGCGGGCCCGGCCGACGGGAAGGAATCCGCTGGGGGCGCCGCCGACGAGGAGAAGACCAAGGATGACGGATCAGCAGGCGCGGAAAGCTAGCGACCCGGCCCTCAGCCGCGGGGCGCTCAGCGCGGAGGAAGACGCCGCCAAGGCGGTGGTCGTCTTCGAGCAGACCCACTCCGGCGGGGTGCGCTCCTACGACATCTACAGCCGGCTGCTGAAGGACCGGATCGTGTTCCTCGGTACCGAGGTGGACGATGACGTGGCCAACGCGATCATCGCCCAGATGCTCTTCCTGGAGAGCGACGACCCGGACAAAGAGATCATCCTCTACATCAACAGCCCTGGCGGTATCGTCACTGCGGGGATGGCGATCTACGACACCATGCAGCACGTGCGCTGCCCCGTGTCGACGGTGTGCATCGGCCAGGCGGCATCCATGGGGGCCTGGCTCCTCGCCGCCGGCAGCCCCGGCCTGCGGCGGGCGCTCCCGAACAGCCGGGTGATGATCCATCAGCCCCTCGCCGGCGTCCGGGGCCAGGCCACGGACATCGAGATCCACGCCCGGGAGATCCTCCAGCTCCGGGAACGGATGAACGAAATCCTGGCCCGTCACACGGGTCAGCCGCAGGACAAGATCAAGGAAGACACGGAGCGGGACCGGTTCCTCTCCGCCGCCGAAGCCAAGGAATACGGCCTCATCGACGAGGTCATCATCCCGCGACGGGGACTCGGCTCGGACGGCGGGAGTGCGAGCTGACTCACGCTTTGGTGCGTCCGAGGCGCGCCCGATGGGATGGCGCGCCGTACCCCCTAGGAAGAGCGCCCGCCGCGGCGCTCAGCCGAGTGCCTCGGTTGCCGCAACAGGGGTGCAACGGTAGACTGACGAAGCCCAAATGCCGGTAGGAACCGGCGCCCCGACCTCCGGGGCGAGGTGATGCGTGGATCGAAGGCGCGACGACGGTCACGGAAATCTGCAGTGCTCTTTCTGCGGCAAGTCCCAGAAAGAGGTGAAGAAGCTCATCGCGGGGCCGACGGTCTATATCTGCGACGAGTGCATCGGCCTCTGTAACGACATCATCGCCGAGGAGGTCGACCGGGAAGATTCCTTCGCGACCGGGACCCCACTCCCGAAGCCCGCGGAGATCAACACGATCCTGGACGAGTACGTGATCGGCCAGGAACGGGCGAAGAAGATCCTCTCGGTCGCCGTCCACAACCACTACAAGCGGATCGACTCCCGCGTCGCCTCGGACGACGTCGAGCTCCACAAGTCGAACATCCTGCTGCTCGGGCCGACCGGCTCGGGCAAGACCCTGCTGGCCCAGACCCTGGCGCGCATCCTGAACGTCCCCTTCGCCATCGCCGATGCGACGACGCTCACGGAAGCCGGCTACGTGGGCGAGGACGTCGAAAACATCATCGTCCAGCTGCTCCAAAACGCCGACCACGACGTGGAACGGGCGCAACGGGGCATCGTCTACATCGACGAGATCGACAAGATCGCTCGCAAAGGCGACAACCCGTCCATCACCCGGGATGTCAGCGGCGAAGGCGTCCAGCAGGCGCTCCTCAAGATCATCGAGGGCACCGTTGCGAACGTGCCCCCGAAGGGCGGACGGAAGCACCCCCAGCAGGACTTCCTGCAGGTCGACACGGCCAACATCCTGTTCATCTGCGGCGGCGCCTTCGTCGGCCTCGATCAGGTGATCGAGCGCCGTATCGGGGAAAAGACCCTGGGGTTCGGCGCCGACATCCCGTCCCGAAAGGAAAAGCGGATCGGCGAGCTCCTCACCCAGGTGCAGCCGGAAGACTTGATCAAAGCGGGCCTGATCCCCGAGTTCGTCGGCCGCCTCCCCGTGGTGGCGACCCTCCACGAGCTGACCCAGGACGCCCTCATCGACATCCTGACCAAGCCGAAGAACGCGCTGGTGAAGCAGTTCCAGAAGCTCTTCGAGATGGACGGGGTGAAGTGCAAGTTCACCCAGGACGCCCTGGAGGCGGTCGCGAAGGAAGCCCTGAAGCGGAACGCCGGCGCCCGTGGCCTTCGCGCCATCCTGGAAAACGCGATGCTCGACATCATGTACGACGTTCCTTCCCGCAGCGGGATCAAGGAAGTCGTGGTCAACGGGGACGTGATCACCAAGGGCGAGAAGCCCTTGATCGTCTACGAGAAGGAAGCGGAGCTCGCCTGAGCCATTCCGGCCTGGCCCCTGTTCGGAAGGAACAGGGGTAGAACAGGTCGGGGGCCGAACATCGGCGGCGACGGGCCCCGTGGCAGAGACCGGCCGAGCGGTCCACGATCCGGGACCCCCCTCCTGGGCGGGTTGCCGACCTCAGGAACGATGTTTTTTCACAAGACCGACGGCGAGCGGCGGCAAGGAGATGAACCGGGCAAGGTCGTCCCCCTGCTACCCCTTCGAGACATCATCGTCTTCCCCCATATGGTCGTTCCCCTCTTCGTCGGGCGGGAGAAATCCATCAACGCCCTGGAAGAGGCGATGCGCCACGAGAAGGAAATCCTTCTCGCCGCCCAGAAGAAGGCGAAGACCAACGACCCGACGCCGGAAGACATTTTCTCCGTCGGCACCCTGGGAACGATCATCCAGCTGCTGCGATTGCCCGATGGCACCGTCAAGGTGATGGTCGAAGGCAAGCGCCGGGCGCGGATCCAGCGCTTCGTTCCCAACGAATCCTTCTTCCTCTGCGACATCGCCCTGGTCGAAGAACCGGAGGAGCGGTCCGTCGAAACGGAAGCGCTGATCCGCTCCGTCCAGGCGACCTTCGAAGGCTACGTCAAGCTCAACAAGCGGATCCCGCCGGAAACGCTGATGCAGGTGCAGACGATCGACGACCCGTCCCGGCTCGCCGACACCATCGTCGTCCACCTCGGCTCGATCAAGCTCGCCGACCGGCAAGAGATCCTGGAAACGACCGACGCCCGACGTCGGCTCGAACGGCTGTTCGAGCTGATGAACGCCGAAATCGAAATCCTTCAGGTCGAAAAGAAGATCCGGACGCGCGTCAAGAAGCAGATGGAGAAGACCCAGAAGGAATACTATCTGAATGAGCAGATGCAGGCCATTCAGAAGGAACTGGGCGAACGGGACGAATTCAAGTCAGAAATCCAAGAGCTTGAAGACAAGATCCGGAACAAAAAGCTTTCCAAGGAAGCCCACGAGAAAATCCGGAAAGAGCTCAAGAAGCTCAAGATGATGCAGCCGATGAGCGCGGAGGCCACCGTGGTCCGCAACTACATCGACTGGGTCCTGAGCCTCCCCTGGTACGACAAGAGCGACGAAAACTTCGACCTACACCGAGCGGAAGAGATCCTCGAGCAGGACCACTACGGGCTGAAGAAGGTCAAAGAACGAGTCCTCGAATACCTGGCCGTCCAGGCGTTGGTGAAGAAACTGAAGGGGCCGGTCCTCTGCTTGGTCGGGCCCCCGGGGGTGGGCAAGACCTCCCTGGCCAAGAGCATCGCCCGAGCAACCGGCCGGGAATTCGTTCGACTGAGCCTCGGGGGTGTTCGGGACGAGGCGGAGATCCGGGGCCATCGGCGGACGTATATCGGCGCCCTTCCGGGCCGGATCGTCCAATCGCTCCGCAAGAGCGGAACGAACAACCCCGTGTTCCTGCTGGACGAAGTCGACAAGATGTCGTCCGACTTCCGGGGCGATCCAGCGGCGGCTCTCCTGGAAGTACTGGATCCCGAGCAGAACCACAACTTCAACGATCACTATCTGGACCTCGATTACGACTTGTCGGACGTGATGTTCGTGACGACCGCGAACACACTTTCCGGGATTCCGGTGCCGCTTCAGGACCGCATGGAAATCCTAGAGCTCAGCGGATACACGGAATTCGAAAAGCTGAACATCGCCGTGCGTTACCTGGTTCCTCGGCAAAAGGAAGAGGCGGGACTCACCGGCATCGACGTCGACATCACGGAAAACGCGATCCGGACGATCATTCACCACTACACGAAGGAATCAGGCGTTCGGAACCTGGAACGCGAGATCGGAAGCGTGTGCCGGAAGATCGCTCGCCAGGTGCTCGACGAAGGCAAGGACAAGACCTACCGCGTGCCTTCCCGCTCGATCCCGAAGTACCTCGGGGTGCCGAAGTACCGAGAGAACCGGGCGAACGAAAAGGACGAGATCGGCGTCACCACCGGGCTCGCCTACACCACCCACGGGGGCACCACCCTGGAGTGCGAGGTCGCCGTCGTCGCCGGAAAGGGCAAGCTCGTGATCACCGGGCTGCTCGAAAAGGGGATGCAGGAATCGGCGCAGGCCGCCATGAGCTACATCCGGTCTCGGCAGAAGCTCCTGGGCCTGGAAGAAGATTTCTACCAGAAGCTCGATTTTCACGTGCACTTCCCCGAGTTCGTTCCCAAGGACGGGCCGAGCGCCGGCATCACCATGGCGACCTCCATCGCCAGCGCCCTGCTCCGCATCCCAGTCCGACGGAACGTCGCCATGACCGGCGAGATCACGCTGCGGGGCCGCGTCATGCCCATCGGGGGCCTAAAGGAAAAGATGCTGGCGGCCCATCGGGCGGGCATCGACACCTTGGTCATCCCCCGGGAAAATCGGAAAGACCTCCGGGAGATCCCGCGCCGGGTGCTGAACGCAAGCCGTGTCCTCCTGGTCGAGCACATGGACGAGGTGCTCCGGGAAGCGCTCGTCTTGAGCGACCCGGACTCCCTGTTTGGCAGCCCCCGGGTGCGACCCCTGGAATACCGCCACGGCAAGCTCATCGAGCCCGACGACGGCGCCTCGACGGATGGGGAGCCCGTGCCCGAGCCCACGGTGGAAGCCCCCGGCGCCCGCCAGTGACGAAAGCGCAGGCTATCCCACGGATGGGGGTGGCTCAAAAGGGCGAACGACCCGACGTTCCCTGTCGATATGGACGACTTCAGCCGGGCGGTCCGGGCCGCCGAGGAGCGCGGTTACCAGCGGGGATTCCTGGCTGGTCAGAATGAAGCCTACAACCGCGGCTGGCGAGAGGGGGTCGCCGTCGCCCGGGGCGAGCTCGAACGCTTGACCGACCAGGTCCAGCAGCTGCTCCGGACCATGGGACTGGACCGTAGGCCGGGCCCCCGTCGACCTAGCGAAAGCGCCCCGCCGCTACAGTAGGCCGACCCGGCGATTCCGGGCGACTCCCCCACTCGGGTCCGACGGCGGGGACGCCGCCGGTCGGGCCAGTCGATCGGCCACGACCCGGTAGACGTCCGCGGAGAAGCCCAGTCCCACGTGGGTCGTATCGACTTCCACGTGCTCCGTCACCCGGTCGATGGAATCGATGCACGCCCGCCAGGCCACGATGGCGTCCCGCCGGCCATAGACCGCGGTGACGGGGACCTGAAGCGGGCGTTCCTGGGCGCGCCGAGCGACCTGCGCTTCGAGCTCGTCGAGGTCGATGCCCCGGCGCCGCCAGTGCCGGGCCGCGATGGTGTACTTCGGACCGCCGACGACCGGGCTGCCCAGGGTCACCACCTGGCGTACGGCCTTCGGGACCTCTCGGGCGACCTCCCGGCCCAGGTAGCCCCCGAGACTCCAGCCGACGATGGCGAGGCTCCCGTGGCGCTGGCCCAGCGCCGCCGCCCGTTCGGTGAGCCGCGGGAGCACGCCGTCCACGTCCCCCCGATTGCGCCCGAGACCCCACCCCGCCACCTGGTAGCCGAGCCGGGCGAGGAATCGCCGGAGCGCCCAGGTGGCGGAATCGTCGGTTCGAAAACCCGGGAGGACCCAGACGAAGGAGCCGTCCCCCGCCGGCACCGAGGACACCAGCTCGGACCAGCGGAAGGGGAGCTCGGCAACGTCCCGAAGGCCCCGGAGCTCCCGCCAGGGAGCCATCGGTGGGGGCGCGATGGAGGACGGCGGTGCGGATGGCGGTGCGGACGGGGCCATCCCGAGTCGATAGGGTCGTCCCCGGCGGCGGGAAGACCGCCGCCAGCGCAGAGGCCAACCTGCTATCGGCGCTCCGGTAGCGGATCGTCTTCAGCGTCTACGGTTTCCAGGAGCCGGTCGACGGTGCTCGGACCCCGGTCACGGCGGTGCCAGAGCCACCAGAACAGCCTCGGCGAGACGAACCACCACAACACCCAGAGCCCCGGTCCCGTGAGCCAGTCGAGCGCCCGTTCGAGGTAGGCCCCGAACCCCCGGTGCACTCCCGCGCCCGGGTCCGGAGGCCCTCGCCGTCGCCGGCGGGGCCGCGGGGTGGCCCGACGCCCCCAGGCCGGGGCGGGGAGCTGCTTCCAGAGAGGATCCGCCGGCCCCTGTTCGCCGGCGTCGTTTCGAGTCCGTCGTCGGTGCATCCCCATCTCGTTCTAAAGACCCAGCTCGTGGAGGAGCGCCCGGCGTTCATCCCGAGCGCGCTCGCCACCTTCGATCACCACGTCGGTGATGAAGCGCTGCGCCATTCCCATCGCATCGGCGACCAGGCTGTCTCCGTCGATGGAGGGCGCGACCTTCATGAGCTCGACCCAGACGTTCTTCATCTCGTCGAGGAGCTCACGGCCGATGGTGCCGGGCCGCGGGTGGCCGAGGCGACGTTGGAGCGCCCGGGTCGAGAGCGGCACGTCTTCCCCGGCGAGGTGCGTCGCCACCAGGTGGCTGCGGAGGGCGACGACCTCCGCGCGGTAGTCCCGGAGGGTGCGCCGTACGCGGTTCGACCGCCCCGCGTGGCGTTCGGCGATCGCTTCGAGGCGGCTTCCGTGGGGCGCCCGGTCGACGAAGGCCCGAGCCATCGCCGGGTCCCGAGAGATACGCGTGAGGTGGGCGACGGCGCCTTCGAGCTTCCCCCGGGCGATGTCGGCGAGCTGGGCCCGGAAGATCACCCGCAGGTCGTTTTTGAGAGTGGCGGCGAGGCCTCCGACCCGGACGCTGGCCCCGGTCGCCCGGTTGGCATCCTGGAGACCCGTGCGGAGCTGCGTCTCCGTCAGATGCGCCAGGGTGCGGGGGACCTCCGGGTGGTCCCGCAGATAGCTGAAGTACGCCTGGGATCCCGCCTGCCGATGGCGAACGATCTGTCGGAGCGTTTCCCGAAGCTCGCTGCCGCCGGGTCGTGGGGGGACGCCCCCGAGACAGCCGGCGGCGACGGTGTCGAAGACATCGTGCACGTCGCCGCAGGAGGCCGGCCGCCGATCGACGACGGCGGGGCGCGGCGGGCGGTCGGCCTGCCGGGCCGATTCCGGGACGGCCGGCGGTGGCCGAGAGACACCGACCCCGGCCGGGGCCACACCATCACCCATCCGATGCTCTTCTTCCACCCATGCGTTCCTCCGTCGTTCCGGTCGAAACCGCGCGCCGCCGGGCGCTTCGCGCGGAGTCGAGGAACCGCGCGACGACGCGGCCACCGGACGCCCCCTTCATCGCTCGGGTGCCCGCCCCGGTTGCCCGGGACGTCGGCTTCTTTCCTTCGTCAGCCGGGGGCGAGGGCGTCGCGGATCGGCGTTTCCCCGGAGAACAGGGGAATGGTCCGGCTCGCGGCCGGTTCCTCGAGCAAGGCCACGAGGGTCTCGGCGACGTCGGCGCGGGGGATCGTCCGGTCTTGGGTCTCGCTTCCGAGGTCGGTGCGGACACGACCGGTACCGGGCTCGTCGGTGAGTCGGCCCGGGCGAAGGATGGTGTACCTGGACGGAGGCGCTCAGGGCAGCAGACAAAGCCAGCGGTCGACGGCGTCGAAGCCCCCCCGACCGTCCCGCACCGCGAGCACGAAGCGCACGGTGCGGCCCCCCGGAGGTATCGACGCCTCCTCCGGCGGGGGCGGCTGCCAGGGGACGGCGACGTCATCCCGGGTGGCGTCGTCGATGACGGAGAACTGGCGGTCGAGCTCTCCCGCGGTGGTGAAGTGGGAGATGGTCAACGCTTCCCGCTCGGAGACGAGTCGGGGAGGCTGGTCGACCAGACGGGTGAAGGTCTCTCGGTCTTCGGGAGGAAAGCCGCCGATGCCGATCTCCGTTTCCCGCTGATCCTGGACGGACCGGGTGAGCATCCCCAGCTCGGCGCAGTCCACCGGGGGGGGCGGGGCGTCCATCGCCGGCCAGGGCGCGCCACCCAGGGACACCCCATCCCCTGGGAAGCTCGGATTTCGGTTCTGCTCCTCGGGGCCGAAGGCGATGGGGGCACGGACCAGAAACGCCTGCCCGGGGCCAGCGGGTGCGACGCAGAGGTCGGCCGGCAGCGCCGAGGGATCCCGGAGAAGGGACGGGTCTGGAGCTCCCTCGGGACAGAGGACGCCGATGGCCACGATCTCCGTCGCCCCGGTGCTCGGCTCGAGCGCCGCCGGGAGGGACACGGTCAGCATCGGCGGATCCGTCCCGGGGGTATCGTCCAGGTCCTCCGCCAGGGTCCCGGTCACGCAGGGACCGACGCCCCCCGCCGGCGCTCCCGGGCTGCCGCAGGCGAAGGCCGCCCAGGTGAAGGTCGCGCCGGGTTCTGGGCCAGCCACTCGCAGGGTGATCGTCGCCGTCTCTCCCGGGAGCGGGGTCGCCCGTTCCGGAGCGCCGACCACTTCCGTTCGCGCTCCGACCACCCGAAGGGAGGTGAGCAGGGAGCCAGGGTCGAAGTCGTCCGCGCAGCCGGCGACGTTCGCCGCCAGGAACAACGCCGCCGCCACCTGATGGTGGGCAGCCCGGGCGACACCCAGGCGGCTCATAGCTCGCCCCGGACGCCGATGGACGGCAGGATCGGCAGCCCGGTCACCGTCGTCGATTCCGTGAAGTCGAAGTTGTAGCTGACGCCTTCGGCGTTCAGCCGGTTGTAGGCATTTTGAACGTCGAGGTAGACAGCCAGCTTCCACGCATCGAACTCCCATTGTTTCTCGACGCGAAGGTCGAGGCGGTGAAACAGGTCGTCCCGCCGGGACCCTTGCGGGCCGAACACCGGCAGGTACAGGTCCGTTTGGGCGTCGTAGATGCCCCGGGTGATCGGCGTCGTGGGGTTCCCGCTGGCCAGGCGAAAGGTGCCGCTCACCTCCCAACCGTCCGGGAGCCGATAGCCCCCGGCGACGTTCAGCACGTGCGTCTGATCGAAATCGAAGAGGCGCACCGGATCGTTTCGGTCTTGTCGCTCGCTCCGGGACAGGGTGTACGAGAGGAAGCCGAAGAGGCCCTCCCCCTTGGGGGCGACGCGCCCGGAGACCTCCAACCCGTAGATGTCGCCGACGCCATCGTTGATGAAGGTCGGCGGCAGCCCCCCGGGCACCTGGACGACCCGGTCCCAGAGCCGCTTGTAGAAACCCTCCAGGCCGACCTGCACGCGATCGGTGATGTCCCAGTCCGCGCCGACGCTGGTGTGGAGCGCGCGCATCGGGTCGAGGTTCGGATTGCCGAGGGCGCGGGATGATTCGTTGGCCTCCGGGGCCTGGGTGAAGAGGCCGACCCCGGCCTTGAGCTGCACGGCGTCGGTCAGGCGATAGACGGCGGCCAGCCGCGGGTCGATGGTCCAGGCGTCGATGCCCCCCGGACCGTCGCTGAAAAAGCCATCTACCCGCACCCCGGGGATGAGCCGCAGCCGGCGGGTCGGCTGGAGGTCGAGCTCGAGATAGGCCGCGGGGCGCAGGTACAGCACGTTGGCGGCGATGTCGACGTCCTCCTGGGCGGACGCCGGCGTCCCCCCGCCGGGTCCGCCGTTCGGATCCCCTTCGCTTTGGCCGGGGGCGGCCCCCCGGAAGCGGATGTCGAAGGGGGTGACCTCGACGTCGACCCCGGCCCGCAACTGCACCCGTTCGTCGAAGCGGAAGCGCCACTCGGAACGCGCCTGGATCTCGAACAGATCGTTGTCGAAGTCGGCGTTCTGGCCGACCTGGAAGGCGACCTGGGTGAGCCCGACGCTGACCGTCGACCTCTGGTCGACGTACGGCGTGAATCGGTGGAACCAGGAGGTATCGAAGCGGTGGAACTGGGTGCGGACCCCGAGGTTCCCCCGGAACCCCGGATCGCCGTCGGCGGGCTCGTCGAAGAGCAGGCGCAGCTCGTCGCTCGACCCGTAGACCCGGGCGGTCACCCGGTCGTCGTCCGTTGGCCGCCAGCTCAGGAACGTCTGGTAGTCCCAGTAGACGGGTGCGGCGACGACCCCGAAGGCGTCCCCCGGGACCACCGCCTCGAAGAACAGATCCGCGTAGCTCCGCCGGGCCGCGGCGGCGAAGCTCACCCGGTCGCCGATAGGCGCCTCCACCAGCACGGAGGCGTCGACGACGTTCAGGTCGGCGACGGCATGGAAGCGGTCGAAGGCGGGCTCCCGCGCCGATACCTCGACGATGGCGCCAAGCCCGCGACCGTAGCGGACGCTGAAGTTGCCGGGATAGAGCTCGATCCGCTCGAGGAGCCGACTGTTCATGAAGCTGGTCAGGCCCCCGAAGTGATAGAGAAGCGGGATCTGAACGCCGTCGAGGAAGACCTGGGTGTCCTGGGGAGAGCTGCCCCGAACGATGATCACCCCGGCCCCGACAGGCGGCCGGGCGACTCCGGGCAATAGCTCGATGGTGCGAAGGGCATCGCCCCGGGTGCCGGCCACCCGGGTGAGCTCTTCGGGCCCGACCTCCCGCCGGGTCGGCTCCCGGGGGGGCGACTCCGCCTCCGCCGTCGCCTCGAAGCCGACGGTATCGACCTGGTCCGTCGGCAACGGGTCCCCCGTGTCCTGGTCGCTGGTCGTCGGCTCGGCGGGGGATGCGTCGTCCCCTCCGCGCTCACCGGGGCCGAGCGGGT
>DAPKRP010000438.1:0-2126 GCA_031800515.1 Polyangiaceae bacterium LLY-WYZ-14_1
ACCGACGACTGCGACCCGGAGATCACGACCGCGTCGAACGCTGACGGTTCATCTGACGGGTAGAGGCCGGATGTGGTGGTAACGGGCGGAGGAAGTTCGCCTTCGTTGCCGCACGGGCAGCTTCCTCGAAGGGGCGGAAGAGACCCTCGACGCCCTCGCCGCCGGGGGTCATCGGGTGGAGGTGGTCTTTCTCGACGCCGCCGACGACGCCCTGGTGCGGCGGTTCTCCGAGACCCGCCGGCCCCACGCCCTGGCCCCCGGGGGAGACCTCCTCGCCGGGATCGCCCGGGAGCGGGAGCGGCTCGGACCCCTGCGCGCTCGGGCGAGCCAGATCATCGACACCACCACCCTGACCGTCCACGACCTCCGCCGACTCCTCGTCGACCAGGTCGCGACGGCGGAACGACCCGGGCGGATGGTCACCCGGATCGTGTCCTTCGGCTTCAAGTTCGGGATCCCCGTCGACGCCGACCTGGTCTTCGACCTGCGCTACCTCCCGAACCCCCATCACGTCCCGGAGCTCAAGCCGAAGACCGGCCGGGACCGGGAGGTCGCCGACTTCGTCCTCGGTGCCCGGGAGACCCAGGAGCTCCTCGCCGACCTCGAGCCCCTGCTCCGACAGGTCCTGCCCCGCTACGAGCGGGAGGGGAAGGCCTATCTGACCGTCGCCATCGGCTGCACCGGGGGCCGGCATCGGTCCGTGGCGCTGGCCGAGGAGCTCGCCCGGCGCCTCGGCGACGCCCGGGAGCTCACCGTCGTCCACCGGGACGTCGAACGGCCTACCTGACCCCGCTCGGAATCGTTCCTGCGGCAGCGTGATGCGCGAAGAAGACCAATTCGTCATCGTCAACGAGCTCGGGCTCCACGCCCGGGCCGCGGCCCGCTTGGTCGAGCTCGCCTCCGGGTTTCGGGCCGAGGTCGAGCTCGAAAAGGACGGCCAGCGCGCCAACGGCAAGAGCATCATGGGGGTGCTTCTGCTCTGCGGTCAGCGGGGGGCGGCGGTGAAGGTGCGGGCCCAGGGAGAGGATGCCGGCGAGGCGGTGGCCGCCATCGGCAGGCTCATCGCCGACCGCTTCGGAGAGGACCGATGAGCCGTCGGGACGGG
This sequence comes from Polyangiaceae bacterium LLY-WYZ-14_1, assembly GCA_031800515.1. GTDB lineage: Bacteria > Myxococcota_A > Polyangia > Polyangiales > DAPKRP01 > DAPKRP01. Next base: position 1,106 of record DAPKRP010000438.1, read on the forward strand.
GAACCGGCGCCCCCGGGCCTCCGGGTCGACCCGCCGAACGCCCCCCGGCGGACCGGTGCCCGGGAGCCATCGGCCCCTCCGGAAAGCCAGGTGCGCCCCTCCGGGGTGCGGCGACGGCAGGGTCGGCTGTCCTTTCGCGGCATCGCCGCCTCCCCGGGCATCGCCCTCGGCCCGGCCTTCCGGGTCGATTCGGGGCAGGCGGTCGTCCCCCGGCGGCGGATCACCACCGCCGAGGTCGACCTCGAGGTGGCCCGGCTTCAGGCCGCCCTCGAAGCCTCCCGGCGGGAGCTCGAGGAGCTGCGGGACGAGGTCGGGGACGCGGCCGGCGCGGACCACGGCCTGATCCTCGACGCCCACCTGATGATGCACCGGGACGAGCTCCTCGCCGACGCGACCTTCGCCCGGATCCGGGACCGGCGCATCAATGCCGAGTGGGCCCTCCGGGAGATCCTCGATGCCCTGGCGGCGCGCCTCGGCGCGGCGAGCTCGGGCTACTTTCGGGAGCGGGTCGCGGACGTCGAGCACGTGGGCGCCCACATCCTCCGCTACCTTCAGCCGACCCCGGGGGGCGTCGCCGATGGCCTCCCGGAGGGCCCCTTCGTCCTCGTCGCTCGGGACCTCACCCCCGCCGATGCGGCCCGCCTCTTCCGCCACGAGGTCCAGGGGGTGGTGACCTCCCTCGGCAGTGCCACGGGACACACCGCCATCCTCGCCCGGGCCCTCGCCATCCCGGCCGTCGTCGGGGTCACCGACCTGACCCGGGTGGTGGCGGAAGGCGAAGAGCTCATCGTCGATGCCCTCCGGGGAGAGGTCGTCGCCGGGGGCGCCCTCGAAGAACGGGAGCAGGCCCGAGGTCGGGCGCGCCGCTACCTCGCCTTCCGCCACGGGCTCGAGGACAAGGCGGATCCGAACGCCGCGACCCGGGACGGGATGGCCGTCGAGCTTACCGCCAACGTCGACCTCCCGGACGAGGTCCCCCACGTCCGCCGCTCCGGAGCGCGGGGGGTGGGGCTCTACCGCA
>DAPKRP010000439.1:0-2164 GCA_031800515.1 Polyangiaceae bacterium LLY-WYZ-14_1
GTCGAGGAGCTCGCCCCGCACCCCGTCGTCTTTCGCACCTGCGACCTCGGGGCGGACAAGCTGATGCCCGGGGACGTGACCCTCCGGAGCCAGAACCCCGCCCTCGGCCTTCGCGCCCTCCGCCTGAGCCTCGCCCGGCCCGCCGATTTTCGGATCCAGCTTCGAGCGATCCTCCGGGCGGCGGCCCACGGGACGGTCCGGGTGATGTTTCCGATGGTCGCCACCGTCGCCGAGCTACGCCAGGCCAAGGCGCACCTGGCGGCGGTGCGGCAAGAGCTCATCGACGCCGGCGTGAGCCACGGGGACCCGGAGATCGGCGTCGTCGTGGAAGTGCCCTCGGCGGCCATCCGGGCCGAGCAGCTCGCCCGGGAATGCGACTTCTTTTCCGTCGGCACGAACGACCTGGTTCAGTACACCCTGGCCCTGGACCGCCTGAACCCGTGGGTCGCGGACCTCGCCCGGAACCTCGACCCCGCCGTCCTTCGGCTCATCGAGATGACCGTCACCGCCGCCCGTCGGGCGCACCGGCGCCCCCCGTCGATCTGCGGCGACATGGCGTCGGACCCCCTGGCCCTGCCTCTGGTGGTGGGGCTCGGGGTTCGCTGCCTCTCCACACCGTTCACCGCCGTGCCGCTGGTCCGGGAGACGGTCCGCCGGCTCCGTGCGGACGAGGCGGCCCGGGTCGCCCAGGCCGCCCTCGGTCTGGACGATGCGGCGTCGGTGGAGGCGTTGGTGCGGCGCGAGTTCGCCCCGGTACTCGGGGACCTCTGGGAAGAACAGGGCCTCGCCGTCTGACCATGGCCGCGGCCGGCCTCGGGGTGCCCAGCCTCGGGCCGCCGGGTCGAATCAGGCGGGGTTCGGGGCCCCGACGAGGGCCTGACTGCGTGCGAAGAGCGCTTCCGCCAGGTCGTCGTCGTGGGCCTTCGGGTTCGGCGAGGACATCGGCCAGCCCCCGCGGTTCGCCGCCTTGTCCCGGTAGATGCCGAGCTGGCTGTAGAACGCCCCGGGATGCTCGGCGACCTCGTCGGCGAGGAGGGCGTGGAGGGTGGTCTGGGCTCCTTCCCAGGGCTCGATCATCCCGGCCATCCGGAGGAAGGGCCGAAGGACGACGTTCTGCAGGAACAGCGGCATGCTGTGCCGAGCGAGGTCGGTGCGGACCCAACCGGGATGGACGCTGACCGGGACGACGCCAGTGCCTTCGAGGCGTCGGGCGAGGCTCTTCGCGTGGAGCAGATTGGCGAGCTTCGACTGGGCGTAGGCCTCCCAGCCGTCGTAGGAACGGCGCTCGTAGTTCAGGTCGTCCAGATGGATGTCCCCGGCTCGCCCCATCGCCTTGTCGTGGTAGCAGCTCGACACGTTGACGATGCGGGACGGGGCGCCCTTCCGCAGGGCGTCCAGGAGCAGATCCGTCAGCAGGAAGTGCCCGAGGTGGTTGACCCCGAACTGGGTTTCGAAACCGTCCTTGGTGCGTCCCTTCGGCGTATTCATCACGCCGGCGTTGTTGACCAGGCCGTGGAGCTCGTCGTGCTCCCGCAGGAAGCCCTCGGCGAAGGCCCGGACGGACGCGAGGTCCCCGAGGTCCAGGACGCGCACGTGCACCCGGGCCTTCGGGTGCTCGTCGCGGATCTCCCGGGCCTTCGCCTCTCCGGCGTCGGCCCGGCGGCAGGCGAGGATCACCTCGGCGCCTTGCTTCGCGAGCTGTTTGACGGTCACGAAGCCGATCCCGGCGTTGGCGCCGGTCACGACGAAGCGCCGGTTCTGGAGGTCCCGGGCGAGCAGCTCGGGGTCGCACATGTGGGGCTGGGTCATGGTGGCTCGAGGTAGAACGGTCCGTCGGCGGGGCCGTGTCAAGCCTAGCCGGCGCGGGGGGCTTCCGCCGCAGGACCGACTTCTAAGGGACGGCTCGCCGGGCGAGCTCGTCGAGGGTGCGGCCCGGGGGAAACCCGACGTGCCGTCCCACCTCGATGCCTTCCCGGTCGAGCATCACCAGCGTGGGGACGGAACGGATGGCGGCAAGGGCGCTCGTCCCCTCGATGATCGTCTCCTCCGGCTCCCAGCCGACGGGGAAGGGCGGGTCCAGCGCGGCGGCCCAGGCGTCGACCAGGCCGGCGGGCCGGGGCTGGACCGCGACCCCGACCACCTGGACCTCCGGGTGGTCCTGGAG
>DAPKRP010000440.1:0-6125 GCA_031800515.1 Polyangiaceae bacterium LLY-WYZ-14_1
CCGCTCGCGACGCGGTCCCGGTCGAGCACTGCGACCTGGAACCCCGCGGCCTGGAGCTTCATGGCCAGAGAGAGTCCGGTGATGCCGGCCCCGACGATCGCGACATCCACCTCGAGATCTTCGACGAGCGGCGCATGGCCCCCCGCCGTCGGCGCGTCGCCCCAGGGCGCTCGGTGCTGCGTCATCGTTCGTCGACTAGCCACGCCACTCGGGCCGGCAAGGGAGCCGGGCCGCGCCGGGCCCCCCTCGATCGCGAAGGTCCGGTTATCGACGCGAAGCTCCAGAGCGAATCGCGGAGGCTGGTCTCGGCCTGTCGGCCCTGGTAGACGGTGGCCGTGGGGGTCACGCTGCGGTGGCGGTGGTGTTGGACGCTCTGCGCGGCCGCCGCGTGGAGCGGTTGCAGCCTGGTTCTCGACTACCCGGTGCCGCGGGAGTCCGGGCTCCAGGACTGCGCCAACGGGATCGACGACGACAACGATGGACTGGTCGACTGCGAAGACCGGGACTGCCTGGGTTCGTGCCCGGAGAACGTCGGCGAACGGTGCTCGAATGGGCTCGACGACGACGGGGACGGACTCGTCGATGTCCAGGAGCCCACCTGTTGGTCGTTTGCCGAGGTCCTCGTGGAGCGCTGCTCCTCCCGGGGCACTCCCCCCGTCGACGTGACCGAGCCGTCCTTCGTCGAGCTCAACGGCAGCGCCCGTGTCGTGACGGTCGACGGCCGGCGAGCCTTCGACCTGGAGGAGGTTGGACGCTACCTGGAGCTCGCTTCGGAAGGCGACGCGAACCTCGTCCTCGCCTTCTCCGCCGCGTTTCCGGTCGTCGGCAGCACCCTCAGCGTCCAGGCGGAGGGGCCCGATGATCTCCGAGGGGGCATCGCCCTCGGTCGGCGTTCGGATGGGAGCATCCGGCTGGTCATCACCGGGAGCTCCCCTCCCATCACCCGCAGCACGGCCCCCGTCAGCAGCGAATGGATACGGGTCGAGGTGACCGTCGAAGCGGGTCGCTTCATCGATGTGCGGGTGCGCGACGAGCGGACCGGCGATGACCTCCTCGACCCACCCTCCCTCGAAGGCCCCATCGAACCCATCCCCTGGGGTAGGGCCCCTCCCCTGCTTTGGAGGTTTGCTCTCTCCGCCGGGGAGCGGGCGCTGATCGACGACATCCAGCTTGAACGTGCGCCCTTCGACCCCTGCGGGTACCGGGTGCCACAGCTGGGCGGCCGCCTCGCCGGCCTCGCGGACGCGGGTCCCTGCGAAGACCCGGAGTGCGCCTGGCGGGTCCTCGGCGCGGCGTCCGATGGCATGCGCCGGTGCGCGCTGTTGATCCCAGATCGACGGGACGGCTTCGTCCCAGGGCTGTGGTACGCCTGGTCCCCAACGGTCGACCTCGGCTCCTGGATGGCGGGGAGGGTGGTCGACGATGGGCGCGAAACCGGGGTCGATCTTTTCGGCGGCGTGCTGGCGGGCGCGGTGGTGACCCACGTTTTCGACGTCGGATTCAGGGCGGTCGTCCAGGTCGCCTCGGGTGGGGGTACCTTGGATAGTGTCTGGCTCGCGTCCGACGACTGCGTCGACTGGACCGCAGGCCTCTTGCCGGACGAGCTGACCCAGCTGCCATCCGGGGATCTGCTCACCCCGGCCGCCCTGGGAAAGGCCGACGACGATCGAAGCAGGATCGTGTTCTACGTCGGCGCGACGGCCCTCGGGGAGGACACCCGGTGGTTCACCGCGGACGTCGATCCGGCGACCCCGACCTTCGGCTCCCCGACCCCGTTGGACCTCCCCTCTCTGGCCGGGCTCGACGCAGGCTTCGCCCCGCCTGGAGCGGGTGTCGGGGTCTCGTCGGGCACCGAGCTACTGATCGTGCTGCCGAGCCGGGGCCGGTCTCCGCGAAGCCCGCTGGACGGGCAGCTCGTGTTGCTGGTCTCGGGTGCTGGCGCCGCCTCGGCGTCGACGGTGACCCTGCTGGGCCCATCGCGACGGCCCGGGGAGTTCGATGCTGCCCGGGTACGCCGCGGGGCGCTGGCCCTCGACCCCCGCCCTGCGGCAGGCGAGCCGTGGACCGGTTCCCTGTTCTACGACGGGGGGGGCTCGGACGTCGGTGTCCTCGAGCTCGGGTTCCGCTCCCGCTTCTGAACGTCACCGGGGGTCCGGAGAGCAAAATCGCGGCGGCTCGTCGGCGAAGAGCGTCTGCGGCACACAGCCGAAGGGCGGGACGCTGGGGCGTTCCCGGTCGGCGAGCGGCAGATACCCGCAGGTGCCGTCGGGACGACAGCAGCCCTCGAGCCGGATCCCGATCTCGAAACGAACGCCGCAGCTCGCGTCTCGTTCCCCGGGCTGATGCAGCGCCACGCACTGGGATCGATCCACATCCAGGCCGAGGATGCGGACGACGTTTCGGAGAACGAGCCCACACGCCGGTGGCGTTCCCGGGAGACAACAGGGAGCCAGGTCGAAGAGATCGACGAGATCGAAGCCCCGGCAGTCATCGAGCGGGCAGTCACTCCCATCCCCGGAGATGCCAAAGGGACCGTCTTCGAGCCCGAGCCCCCCATCGGCCTCTGTGCCGGACCAGGGCGTTTTCCCACCGTTGGCGTCGTCGGAGCCGCAGGCGCCGCCGAGGGCCCCCGCCAGGGCGGCGATGCCGAGCGCACGCCGGTACCGGCGATCAACCACAGAGGATCACCGTCTCGTCGGAGAACATCGTGTTCGGGACGCAGCCGAGCCGCGGGCCGCCGACGTTGGTGAGGTCGACGACGTACCCGCAGACCCCGTCGTCTCGACAGCACCCGGGGAACTCGAAGGGGGCGAGGGTTCGGTCCGGACAGCCGTCGCGTCGAAACGGCCGCTCCGGCTCGGGTCGAACGCAGGAGACGACCACCGGATCCAGGGGAAACAAGTCGATCCAGGCGGAGAACGAGACGCCGCAGCCATCGTCCCCGGCAGCGTCGCCTCCACCTGGCAGGCAGCACGACGGGAGCGACAGGGGAACGCTGAGGTCGTAAGCGGGGCATTCCTCGAGGTCGCAGACGAGCTCCCCCGCGTCCGAAGGCGGCTCTTCCCCGTCGAGCCGCGCTCCCCCATCAACACCCCTGTCCCCGACGTCGGGGAGGTCGGTTTCATCGTCGCCGCAGCCCAGCCCCAGTGCCAGCGCCGCCAACGCCGCCAACGCCGACAACGCCCGCACCTCCCGTCGAAGGTCGCGCGTCATCGCGTCATCTCTCCGCCCCCGACGATCCTCACGTTGTCCACCAACGTCGCCGGGACGACGCCAGGGGGAACCGGCCCGCCCATGTGGTGGATCCAGATGTCCGCCGTCGTCCCGGCCAGGTCGCGGACGTTCCTGTCGATGGTGACCCAGTGGTCGGAAGCGAGGTCGATGGCGGGATCGCACTGGTTCGGGGTGTCATCGACCGGCTCGACGCACACCCGACCCACGCTTCGGCCCTTGGCATCGAGGCGCAGGGACACGGCTTCCTCTGGAAACGTGATCGTGCGCCGGAATCGGTGTCGTCCCCACAGATCGCCTCCTCCGCCACCCATCCAGAGCGCCCCCCCGGGAGACCCCGCGGCGGGGTCCCGGGTCGCCCGGTCATCGACGTAGTAGGGCCAGCCGGCTTCCCACCCATCGGTCCCCGCGTCGAAGGTCCAGGCGGCCAACCCACGGACCGAGGACCGGATTTCTTCCGCACTGAAGTAGTCGCCGACGGTCAGGGACGACGCGCGCGCTCTCAGCCGGACGGCGATGACGTCGGCGTCCGGGTTAGCCCGAATCATACGCTCGACCCGAAGGGAGTCCGGGCCGAGCTCCGCCGGCAGCGCCGGTTCGATGACCCCCCCGTCGACCTCGGCGACGATGTCGACGCGGACCGGTGACCCGCTGCCGTCCGGGGTCCGCAGCGCCGCCTCGAAGGTCAACGGCAGCGCGGGCCCTTCTCCGGCACCCGGAGCTCCGGAGGACGCCGGTCCGAAAGCGCTCGGCAGGTCGAAGGGCGCGATGCGAAGCCAGAGACAATGGCTTCCGGGCACACGCGGTAGGGCGACGCCCAACCAAGCGGCGATGCTGACCAACCGCTCGACGTCGTCGAGATGGGCGCGCCAGTGATCGACGGGGACCTCGCATCTCGGGCGCGTTCGTGCGTCGAACGCCCGAAGCAGCGCTCGGGACGCTTGGATCGATCCGTCCTCGCCGGCGAAGGACGGGTCGAACAACCGCGCCTCGTGCCGCCAGCGCAGGAGGGCTCGGGCTGCCGCTTCCAGTGCGCCCACGTCCGTGCCGGCCAGCTCCCACAGGGGATCGACCGACGCCTCCCGCCATGCGGTCAGCGCCCCGGGGACGTCTTCTGGCGCCGCCCGGCGGACCATCCGGCGCGCCGCTAGCTCCGACGCCGACCCTCGGTCGGGGAGCGGATCGGTGCGCAGTCGGTCCGGGTCCCCGTGAAACAGGCCGACCAGCCCGGGGCCGTCGACGAGCAGGACGACGCCGTCCCCGGTCCGCGCATAGGGCGCCGGCCGGGGTCCGTCCGAAAAGCCGACGGTTCCCGGCTCGTGGGTACGGCCGCCGGTGAAGGTGACCCGGGGTGGAACCCGGAACACGAGCTCCGAGGGCGCCACCCGCACCGCATGGGCTTCGAAGGGATAGGGGGTGGGCGCCAGGGTGGAAACCGGCTCCAGGCAAACCGTCTGGGGCTCGTCGAGGGCCCACGCCGGCACGGTCAGCCTCGCCGAGCCTGCGGGTAGCGGCACCTCGACGACGCCCCCGGCGCGTCCGAGGTCCTCGCAGCGTGCCCCGGCCGGTCCCGTCGTCGACACCCGAGTGAACGGCCTCCAGTCCGACGCGGGTTGCTGGTCACAGGCGACGGCCACCAAGAACAGCGCGCCGACCAGGGCCCCCCGGTGGATTCCCCTGCCCACAGTACCGTCGACACTAGCCGTCGCTGCCGCGCGCGTGCAAGCGACGTCTTCCTTCGGGCCTTCAACCGGCGCTTCACCCGGGGCCGGGGACCGGACCCGGCCCGGGGATGGTGTACGCTCTCCGGCCCCGCCCATGGACGTCGTCATCACCCACGAGATGTCCGACTTCGACGCCCTCGCGTCCTGCGTGGCGGCGCAGAAGCTCTATCCCGGCGCCGTCGTGGTGCTCGGCCGGCGCCTCGCGGCGCCGGTGCGGGACTTCCTGGCGCTGCACAAGGACCGGTTCGAGACCATCCGCTGGTCCGAGCTCGACCAGGGGGCGGTTCGCCGGGTGGTGATCGTCGACGTCCGGCGGAAGGGGCGGCTCGGCCCCTTCGCGGAGCTCCTCGACCGGGCCGCCCGGGGAGAGGTCGAGGTCCACGTCTACGACCACCACGCCGCAGGCTCCGACGACGTCGAGGCCAGCCTGGAAGTGGTCGAGCCGGTCGGCTCGGCGACGACGTTGCTCATCGAGCGCATGCGCGCCGGGGGCATCGAGGTCGACCCGGTGGAGGCGACCCTCTTCGCCCTGGGCATTCTGACGGACACCGGGTCCCTGACCCACGGGGGGACGACCCCCCGGGATGCCCGGGCCTATGCCTGGCTCCTCGAGCGGGGCATTCACCTCGGCGCCGTCGCCCGATGGCTCCGACCTCCCCTCGGGGACCAGCAGCGGGAGGTCCTGGCCGCGCTGCTCGCCGCGGTCCGCACGGAACGCTTCGCCGGGGTGCCCATCGGCTTCGCCATCGTCCCCGTGCCGAAGAGCCTCGACGGGCTGGCGGAGGTCGTCACCACCGCCGTCGAGCTGGAAGGGCATGCCGCCCTGATCGCCCTGTTCGAGCCGCCGGGAGGCCGGGGCACGCAGGTCATCGCCCGGGCCCGCTCGCCCTACGTCGACGTCGGGGACCTCCTCGGGGAGATCGGGGGAGGCGGACACCGGGCGGCGGCGGCCGCCCGGGTCAAGGGCCGCCCGGCCCAGGAGGTCGAGGCCAGCCTGCGGGCCGCCCTCGCCGCTCGGCCTCCCCGGCCGCGGGTGGTCGGGGAGATCATGTCGAGCCCGGTGAACCACGTCCGACCGGAGATCAGCCTGCGGGAGCTGAAGGCCTCCCTGCGGTTCTGGCAGCACACGGGCGCCCCGGTGGTCCGGGACGGGGAGCTCGTCGGGGTGGT
>DAPKRP010000441.1:0-5392 GCA_031800515.1 Polyangiaceae bacterium LLY-WYZ-14_1
CGCCAGCGCCCTGATGCAGGCCTGCCCGAAGGCCACCCTGCTGGCGCACCCGAAGGCGGCCAAGCACGCCATCGACCCGACCCGGCTCGTCGCGAGCGCGAAGCAGGTCTACGGCGAAGACACCTTCCGGGAGCTCTACGGCGAGATCGGACCGATCGACGAGGCGCGGGTCCGGGTCATGGACGACGGGGAAGCGCTCGCCTGGGGCGACCGGACGCTCCGATTCTTCTACACCCGGGGCCACGCCAACCACCACTTCTGCATCCACGACACCGGGAGCGACGGCGTGTTCACCGGCGACTCCTTCGGCCTGGCCTACCCCGAGCTGCAGGCGAAGGGTCCGTTCCTCGTCGCGTCGACGACGCCGACGGACTTCGACCCGCAGGCCGCCCGGGAAAGCGCTCGAGCCATCGTCGACACCGGGGCGACGAAGGCGTTCCTGACCCACTTCGGCGCCATCGACTGGCTGGAGGAAGGCCGGCGGCAGCTCGTCGCCGACGTCGACGCCCACGCCCAGGTCATGGAGGACGCCTTCCGGTCGGACCTGCCGGACGGGGAGCTCGAAGGCTTCTGCAAGCCGCGCCTCGAGGCCCACTTCCAGGACCGGCTTCGGGACCGGGGCCTCGGCGACCTCCCCGGGGCCCTCGAGCTGCTCCGCATGGACATCGACCTGAACGCCCAGGGACTGGCCTTCGCCGCGATGAAACGCCGGAAAAAGGCGCGGGAGGCCGCCGGGTCGGGGGCCTCCGCCGGGTAGGCACACCATGCCGGGGAGCGCATTCGGCCAGGCGTTCCGGGTGACCACCGCCGGGGAGTCCCATGGCCCCGGCAACCTGGTGATCATCGAGGGCTGCCCCCCCGGGCTCTCCCTCGGACCGGAGGATTTCGTCGCGGACCTGCGCCGACGTCGGCCCGGTCAGAGCCGGCTGGTCTCCCAGCGGCGGGAATCGGACGACGTGGAGCTCCTGTCCGGCGTCTTCGAGGGGGAGACCACCGGCACCTCTCTGGCCATCTTGGTCCGGAACGTCGACGCGAAGTCCAGAGACTACGACGCGCTCCGGCGCGTCTACCGGCCGGGCCACGCCGACCGGAGCTACGAGGCGCGCTACGGCGTCCGGGACCATCGCGGTGGTGGCCGGGCGAGCGCACGGGAGACGGTCGCCCGGGTGGCGGCGGGGGTCGTGGCCAAGAAGCTCCTTTCTCGGGCCTGGGGGGCGCGGGTGGTCGGCTGCGTGGTGCAGGTCGGGGAGGTCGTGGCCGACCTCTCGGCGCCCGAAGCGGTGACCCTCGACGCGGTCGAGACCCTTCCCGACGGCACCGCGAACCTGGTGCGCTGCCCCGACCCGGCGGCGGCGGCGCGGATGGTGAATCTCATCGAAGAGGTCCGGAAGGCGCAAGACTCGGTGGGCGGCGTCGCCCAGGTCTGCGTCGCGCCGATGATCGAAGGGCTCGGGGACCCGGTCTTCGACAAGCTCAAGGCCGACCTCGGGAAGGCCCTCTTCAGCCTGCCGGCGGTCGTCGGGGTGGAATACGGCGCCGGATTCGCCGCGGCTGCCATGCGGGGAAGCGCCCACAACGACGCCTTCGTCCCCGGGGACCGAGGCCCGGGATCCGTCGCCACCCGGGGCAACCATCACGGGGGGATGCTCGGCGGCATCTCGAGCGGCATGCCCCTGGTCGTCCGGGCGGCGGTGAAGCCCACGTCTTCCCTGCCCCGAGCGCAGCCGACGGTGGACCAGGCCGGGGAGGCGACGGAGGTGCGCACCCTGGGCCGTCACGACCCCTGCCTCCTGCCCCGCTTCGTCCCCATGGCGGAGGCGATGGTCGCCCTGACCCTCGCGGACCACTGGCTCCGACTCCAGCCGGTGCGCCACGGCCTGCCGGGCCCGGGGCGGCGGGGTCAAGCCGGGTCGGCGGAGGGCTCCTGCTCCGGGGGCTCCGTGCGCCAGGGGTAGCCGTCCCGAGCCTCCCGGAACCCCAGGTCGAAGAGACCGTTCATGAAGTCGAGGTCGAGCTCGGCTTCCGGGACTTGGTCGAACTCCCCGGGGATCGCAGCCAGCCGGAAGGAGAACCCGTCCCGCTGGGTCGCCGCGTGAATGCGGTTGACGTCCCCCAGCGACTGGTAGTGGTTCTGGATGGCGACGGCCGTCCGCAGGACCTCCGGGAGGGACAGGGCGACGGGCCGATAGGGGGGGCGCCCGTAGTCGTTTTGGACGACGAAGATGCGGCGCCGAACCGGCGCCGGGATGGCTTCGTCCACGTCGATCTTGAGCTGGTAGGGATAGGCGAAGACGTTGTTCGTCGCCCCACCGTCGATGTGCGCCTCCTGGAAACGCTCGTCCGGGTGTTCCGGGCGCGCGACGTCGATGAGAACCGGGGGAAAGGCTCCCGGCACGGAAGCCGAGGCCAGGATGACCTGGCGGGCCAGGGCGAAGGCCTCCGGCGTGCCGTAGGAGGCGATGCGGCCGAGGTCCCAGATCACGAAGCGGGCGGCGTCGAGGTTGGTCGTGCCGACGAGGAGCTGGCGTCCCTCCCGAGAGGCCTCCCCGACCGCCTGGAGCAGGTCGGTGGTGACGAGGGTCTCCACCGCCCGTCGGAGCGGCCGAGGGTCCAAGAGGGAAGGGGCCCCGAAGAGCAACGACAACAGCCGGGGCGTCGCGATCTGCTTCGGCATCGCGGTGCGAAAGGTGTCCCGGAGGCGGTCGTCCTGGCTCGGGCCCAGGAAGGCGAAGGGGGCGATGAGGGCACCGACGCTGACCCCCGTCACCACCTGGAAGGTCGGCCGGCTGCCGTGCTCGGTCCAGCCGCAGAGCAACCCCGCGCTGTAGGCCCCGTAAGTGGCGCCGCCGGAGATGGTCAGGAAGGACAGCTCGAGCCCCTCCGGGGGCTCCCCCTGATCCCGGTAGAGGGCCCGGATGCGCTCGTGACGCTCGTCGTGGAGCTCCCTGGCGAACGGGGGCGCCACGTCTCCCCAGGCCCTCACCCGCTCGAAGCCCGGCGGCCCCACCAGGTCGACCGCCGTCGCCGGCACGGGGTGACGCCGGCTTCGGTCTCTCCCCAGCATGGCGGTGGGCTACCACGGACCGGCGGGAGGATTCCGGGAAACTCCAGCGGCGGCCCCAACGACGAGCGCCCGCGGCTCCGGGTCTCGTCGACACCGGAGGGCGGGCGCTCGTGCGGTTCCCTGGGGCCGGGCTTAGAAGTCCATGTCGTCCATGCCCATGCCGCCCATGCCACCCATGCCGCCCATGCCGCCCATGCCGCCGCCGGCACCGGCCGCGGGGGCCTCTTCCTTGGGCTTTTCGACGATCACCGCCTGGGTGGTCAGGAGCAGGCTGGCCACGCTGGCGGCGTTCTGGAGGGCGGAGCGCACGACCTTGGTGGGGTCGACCACGCCCATGGAGATGAGGTCGCCGTATTCCTCGGTCCGGGCGTTGAAGCCGTGGTTGTTGCCCCGGGCCTTGAGCACCGCGTCGACCACCACGGACCCCTCGAAGCCCGCGTTCTCCGCGATCTGACGGAGGGGCTCCTCGATCGCCCGGCTGACGATGTACGCGCCGACGGACTGGTCCTCGTCGAGCTGAAGGTCGTCGATGACCTTCCCCGCCCGAAGCAGGGCCACCCCGCCACCGGGGACGATGCCCTCTTCGACGGCCGCGCGGGTCGCGTGGAGCGCGTCGTCGACCCGGTCCTTGCGTTCCTTCATCTCGGCTTCCGTCGCGGCGCCCACGCGGATGACCGCGACACCCCCGGCGAGCTTCGCCAGCCGCTCCTGAAGCTTTTCCCGGTCGTAGTCGCTCGAGGTGTCGTCGATCTGCTTCTTGATGAGGTCGACCCGGCCCTTGATGTCGTTCTTCTTGCCGGCGCCGTCGACGATGGTGGTGGTCTCCTTTTCGAGCACCACCCGCTTGGCCCGGCCCAGATCCTTCAGGGTGACGTTCTCGAGCTTGAGCCCGAGGTCTTCACTGATGACCTGGCCGCCGGTCAGGATGGCCATGTCCTTCAGCATCTCCTTCCGCCGGTCGCCAAAGCCCGGGGCCTTGGCCGCGGCGATCTTCAGGACGCCTCGTAGCTTGTTCACCACCAGGGTGGCGAGGGCCTCGCCCTCCAGGTCCTCGGCGATGATGAGGAGCGGCTTCTGGGACCGGGCGACCTCCTCGAGGACCGGGATGAGGTCCTTCATGATGGAGATCTTCTTCTCCGAGAAGAGGATGTAGGGGTCTTCCAGGACCGCTTCCATCCGCTCCGGGTCGGTGACGAAGTAAGGCGACAGGTAGCCCCGGTCGAACTGCATGCCCTCGACGATGTCGAGGGTGGTCTCCGTCCCCTTCGCCTCCTCGACGGTGATGACGCCTTCCTGGCCGACCTTTTCCATCGCCCGGGCGAGCATCTCCCCGACCGTGTCGTCGCCGTTGGCGCTGAGGCTGCCGACCTGGGCGATCTCCGTGTGGTTCTTGACCTTCTTGCTGAGCTTCTGAAGGGACTCGGTCACCGCGACGACGGCCGCGTCGATCCCGCGCTTGAGGTCCATCGGATTGTGCCCCGCGGCGACCAGTCGTGCGCCTTCCCGGACGATCGACTGGGCCAGGACGGTGGCGGTGGTGGTGCCGTCGCCGGCCACGTCGTTCGTCTTCGACGCGACCTCCCGGACCATCTGGGCGCCCAGGTTCTCGAACTTGTCCTTGAGCTCGATCTCCTTGGCGACGGTGACGCCGTCTTTGGTGACCTTGGGAGCACCCCAGCTCTTTTCGAGGACCACGTTCCGGCCCTTCGGACCGAGGGTGACCTTGACCGCGTTGGCGAGGGTATCGACCCCCCGGAGGACGCGCTGCTGGGCGTTGCTGTCGTAGAGGATTGCCTTGGCTGCCATCGATTTCCTCTCGCTGGTGGTTCCGGGGGGTGCAACCCGGCGGGCTCCCCGCTCCGGAAAAGACTCCGGCCGGGGATAATCATCCGGGCCCGGACGTCAACGGGATCCCGGGGAAAGAACGCCAGGGAGCCGACTTGCGCGGCCCCTACCATCCGGTAGGCTGTGACTGACCATTCGGTAGGCACGGGCCCCGGACACGTGTTTCCGGGCGTGTTCTTCCCGGGGTCGCGCTGCGCCCCGCCCAACCGCCGCCGACCGGGACCGCCTCGCACCGTGGACGTCCGCTCCCAGATACTCACCGTCGCCACCCGCCGCTTCGCCCGCCGCGGCTTCGACGGCACCTCCCTCCAGGCGATCTCCGACGAGGTCGGCGTCCGCAAGCCCTCCCTGCTCTACCACTTCCCCTCGAAGACCGACCTTCGGGACCGGGTGGTGGAGCACGTCCTCGGACACTGGCAGGAGGTGCTTCCGGGCCTGCTCGCGACCAAGCTCGATGGGGAGACCCGCTTCGAAGCGCTGCTC
>DAPKRP010000442.1:0-3718 GCA_031800515.1 Polyangiaceae bacterium LLY-WYZ-14_1
GGGATACCGACGAGGACCGGGCGCCGCTCGCAAGGCGCGGCGACGAGGAAGGGCTGAACGCCCTTTCGAGGAGGCGCAACGCCGCGAGCGGCGTTCGGGACCGGCGCAAACCCGGTTCGAACTTCCGGGCAGGGGTACTAGTACCCCTGGCGCCGGCCACATCCCGGAAGGGCTGGCGGCCCGCCGCAGCTGCATCACCATAGCGCCGTGGGCGAACTCTACCTGCTTTGGCGGTTTCTCCATCTGCTCGGCGTGATCCTCTGGGTCGGGGGGACCGCCGCCGCCCTGTTGACGGTGGTCCCGGTGCCGACGGAGGCGCGGGCGGCCACCGCCCGGGCCGCCCGCCGGGTGGTGCTGCTCGTGGGGACGCCAGGCCTGCTGCTGGCCTGGGTCGCCGGCCTCGCCCAGCTCCTGCCGAACTTCACCACCCTCTACGCCCGGGCGGGTTGGATGCACACGAAGCTCCTGGTGGCGCTGCTCGCCTCCGGCGTGACTGGGATCGCCATCGGTCGGCTTCGCCGTCTGGCCGGGTCGACCGCCGGGGCCCCGTCATCCACCGCCCCGCTGCGGAACTACGCCCTGGCGCTGCTGCTGCTGTCCACGCTGTCGCTGGCCTTGGTGCTCTGGCGCTTCGGGCAGGGGGGCTGATGCCCACCATCGCCGGCGCCCGGGCGGCCCGGCGGCCGGAGTCGACGCTGGCGACGCATCTCCTCGCCATCGGGGCGCTCCTCGTCGTCCCGATGCTCGCGACCGGGCTCGGCGGCTGCACCTGCGAGGGCGACGGGCGGGGCAGCGGTCGGCGCCCGGCCCCCTGCCGGGGACCCGCCTGTCCGGATGGCGGGGCCGGCAACGACGAGGATGCCGGCGGGACGAGGGACGCCAGCCCCGGGGAAGACGACGCGGGGCCGCAAGACGCCGGCCCCCAATGCAGCCAACCCTGCGGCGGGGAGACCCCCTTCTGCGAGATCGCCGGCGACCGCTGCGTGGAATGCCTCATCGACGACCACTGCGAGGACCGTCGGCGTTCCCGTTGCCAGGAGGACTTCATCTGCGGGCCCTGCACCGCCGACGCCCAGTGCAAGGAGATGGACTTCCGGGACTGCGACGAGATCCAGGAAGGCGGCAGCGGCATCTGCGTCGAGTGCACCCCGGGTAACGGGGAGCTCTTCTGCCGGGGCTTCTCCTGCGACGACGATACCTTCCGCTGCGCTGGCCGGAGCCTCGAGAGCGTCCCTCCCTGCGGCCGCTGCCGGACGAACCGGGAGTGCCTCCGCCCGGAGGACGACTGCGTGGCCATGACCTACGACGGGACCCGCTTGATGGACGGCTTCTGCCTCCCTCCGGCGGACCTCGTCGCCTGCGCCCGGCCGATTCCCAACGTGAGCGACCCCCGGCCCTTCCTCGGGGGTTCCCGGACCCGACCCTACTGCGTGGTCGAGGAATCCTTGGCGAGCTGCGCCGCTCTGTTCGATTACGGGAGCCTCTGCGATACCGACGCGGACTGCGGCGAGGGGCTAGGGGACGGCTTCTGCGAGCGGGACGACGCCGGGGTCGGTCGCTGCCGGTCCTTCTGCCGGAACGAAGACGACTGCCCCCTCGAAACGGTCTGCGACGGCGACGGCCGCTGCGTCCCCCTGCCATGACCGGACCGCCCCGGAGGGATCAGAGGCACGCCCCGCCGGAGCACAGGATGTAGCGCAGGGGGCAACCCTCGACGCTGCGGCAGCGGGGACGGCAGGACCGGCTCGGGGTGCAGATGGCGTCGTCGGCGTCCTCTCGGCCACAGTCTGCGCTGCCCTGGCAGGCGAAGCTCCCGTCCACTCGGAGGCCCGCGCAGGTCGTCACCGCCTCGTCGGGGCCGCAGTAGCGCTGGGCAGCGGCCCCGGAGATGCTGGTCCGGTCGTCGGTGGGCAAGAAGGGACGCGGGCAAGGGGGCTCCCCATCCCCAGCGGGTAAAAGACAGGCCCAACCGATGGGGTCGCCCTGGAAGCGGACCGGGATGCAGCGGGCCTCCGGGTCTTCGCATTCCCCATCGGACCGGCAGGGGTGGCAGAGGTCGACGGTGCCGAGGGGCGTCCCCGAGCAGACCCCGGAGAGGACGTCGCAGGAAAAGCCGGCGCACTGTTCCTCCCGGTCCCCGAGGCACTGCACGCAGGCCCCGGAAGCCGGGTCGCAGACCGGGCGCGCGATGTCGAAACGCTCGCAGTCCCCGTCGGTTCGGCAGCTGGCGCAGCGGCCGTCGATGCAGAGGGCCCCGTCCGGATCGTCGACGCAGTCTTCGGCCCCGAGACAACCCAGGCAGCGTCTGGGGGACCCGGTGCACCAGGAGGCCTGCTCATCCGGACAATCATCGTCGGTGAAACAACCTACGCAGGTCCCGAGCGTTTCGTCGCAAAGAGGAGTCTCTCCACCGCAGTCGAGGCAGCCTTCCGGCAGACATCGTCCGTCGACCGGGACCAGGGGCGATGGACAGGTCGCCTCGTCCAGGCACGCGGCGGCGGGGAGGGCCAGGACGAGGACCACCGCTCCCGGTCCGAGAACCGGCCGGCACCCTCCCCGGGAGCGGGCGTCCCGGCGGCCGTCCCAGCGTCCTGCGCCTGCATCGCCGGATCCCATGGCTTCAAAGCCTACCCGCGGGGGGAAAAGAAGAAACGGCCAAAGAGCGTACCCACTCGAACTTTGGCGGCGCTCGTGGCACTGTCGGCGCCGGACTGGACGAGCCCGCCGGTCCCCGATCCTGGCGCCCATGGCTACGAGCTCCGAATCCAACCCGCCGACGACGGACGACGGCGACCGCCCCCGGGACGAAGGAACCGGGGGCGCCGGCGGCGCAGAGACCGGCATGGGGGTCTCCCCCGGGCGGGCGGACGACGGCGGGTCCTCCCCGGGGCAGGAAGGGCGCGGGGAAGACCAGACGGGCACCCATCGACGTCTCGAGGAAGCGGCGGCGGCCCTGGCCCGTTCCGGGATCGCCGGCGGCGGCACCCCGGTCCCGACCCCGAGCTCGGACCCCTACCTCGGCCGGGTCCTCGACGACCGCTACCGCATCGTCCAGCGGCTGGGCACCGGGGGGATGGGGGCCGTCTTCGTCGGCGAGCACCTCGGCCTCCAGAAGAAGGTCGCCATCAAGGTGGTGAAGCAGGAGCTCGCCGGGAACGACGACGTGGCGCAGCGCTTCGCCCGGGAGGCCCTCGCCAGCGCCCGACTCGACCACCCCCACGTCGCCACGGCCCTCGATTCCGGCACCCTGGAAGAGGGCGGCGCCTACCTGGTGATGCAACTCGTCCGGGGGCGCAGCCTGCGGAGCTACCTGGGGGACCAGGGGCCGATGACCTGGACCGACGCCTGCGAGGTGGGGGCGCAGGTGGCCGACGCCCTCGCCGCAGCGCACCGGGAGGGGATCGTCCACCGAGACCTCAAGCCGGAGAATCTGCTCCTCGAAGAACGGGATGGGGGGGCCCTCCACGTTCGGGTCGTCGACTTCGGCATCGCCCGCGTGACCAGTCCGGAGATGGGGCGGAAGACCCTGACCCAGACCATCACGCGGGCGGGCACGGTGGTCGGTACCCCAGGCTACATGGCGCCAGAGCAGGCGATGGGAGACGTCGTCGACGAACGCACGGACCTCTACGCCCTGGGGGTGATCGTCTGGGAGCTGGTCACCGGGCGGGACCCCTACGGTCGACGGGAACGGGACGTCGCCAGCCTGATCCGTTCC
>DAPKRP010000443.1:0-5004 GCA_031800515.1 Polyangiaceae bacterium LLY-WYZ-14_1
CTGCTGGTCGGCCTGCTCCTCTCGGCGACGGCTCGGAGCCAGGGGCGGGTGCGTCGCCCGGAGGCGGTGGGCGGCGATGGGCTTCTGCCGGCGGTGGGCAACGGCCTCGACCTGACCGGCCGCCTCGTCGCCGCGGCGGGAGCCCTCGCCCTGCTGCGGCTGGCGGTACCGACCTCGGTGGCCGGGGCGGTGCCCTTCCTGGCGGCGGCGGCCGCCTTCGCCCTGGGCTGGTCCGCCCGGGACCTGCTGCGGGACCTCTTCGCCGCCCTGGTCCTGAGCGCCTCCGACGAGGCCCTCGTCCCCGGGGCGTCCCTGAGCGGCCGGGGCTTCTCCGGCACCCTCGCCCGCCGCCGCCTCCGGGGGGTCGAGCTGGTGGGGGTCGACGGAGACCGGATGCTGGTCCCCTGGCGACGACTCCTCGCCGAGCCCTACCGGGTCGAGCCCGAGGCCGCCCAGCCGGTGCACACGTTCCGGGTCCTCCTCCCCCTGCCGGCGCCACCGCCCCCGGGGGGCGACGGGGATCCGGGAGGGGACGGTGGACCACCACCGGCGCTCGACCGGGGACTCCGCCGCCGACTCGTCGAAGCGGTGGCGGCGAGCCCGGCGGTTCCCGCCGGGGCCGTACCTCAAGTGCTCCGGGACCCGACGGACCCGCGCCGGGTGGAGCTGCGGGTTCCCATCGTCCACGCCCGCTTCGCCCGGCAGGTCGAGGCGGAGGTTCGGGATCGGCTGGCGGCGGACCGGGTTGACGGATCGGACCCTGGTTTTTAGTTCCTGCGGGGCGGCGGCCAGCCGCAGGTGTGACGCGGAGGTGTCCGATGGGAAAGCGGGTGGCGATCATCACGGGCGGCGGAGACTGCCCTGGGCTCAATGCGGTCATCCGCGCGGCGGTCACCGTCGGCGCGCGGACCCATGGCTTCGAATGCCTGGGGGTGGAAGACGCCTTGATGGGTCTCGTCGACCTCGAGTACCGGCGACCCCACGGCAACCAGTGGCTCACCCCCCAGAGCGTCCGGGGGATCCTCGGCAAGGGCGGGACGATCCTGGGCACCTCGAACCGGAGCGACCCCTTCCGCTACGTCAACCCGGAGACGGGGATCACGGAAGCGGCCGAGACGGACGTCTCCGACGCGGTGATGGAGAACTTTCGGCAGCTCTCCCTGGACGCCCTCATCAGCATCGGCGGGGACGGCTCGATGCGGATCGCGAAGCGCTTCCTCGACAAGGGCATGCCCGTCGTCGGGGTGCCGAAGACCATCGACAACGACCTCGGAGCGACGGACGTCACCTTCGGCTTTGATACGGCGGTCCAAACGGCGACGGAGGCCCTCGACCGGGTGCGGGACACGGCGGAGAGCCACGACCGGGTCATGCTCGTCGAGGTGATGGGCCGAGACGCCGGCCACATCGCCCTCCATGCCGGGGTCGCCGGCGGCGCCGATGCGATCCTGATCCCGGAGATCCCCTATCGGGTCGAGCCTCTGGCGGAGATGGTCCGAAGGAAGGCCGCGGAAGGCCAGACCCACGCGGTCATCTGCGTGGCGGAAGGGGCCAAGCCCGACGGGGGAGAGGCGAGCGCCCAGGCGGCCAAGCCCGGGGAGATGCGGCGGCTCATCGGCTGCGCCCATCGGGTGGGGGAAGCGCTCCAGCCGCTCATCGACAACGACCTCCGGGTCACCGTGCTCGGCCATCTGCAGCGGGGCGGCACCCCCACCAGCCGGGACCGGGTGCTCGCGACGCGTTTCGGCCGGGCGGCGGCGAACCTGGTGGCCGCCGAAGACTTCGGCAAGATGGTCGCCCTCCGAGGTCGGGAGGTGGTAGCGATCGACATCGAAGAAGCCGTCGCCGAGGCGAAGCTCGTCGACCCGGCCGGTGAGCTCGTCCAGACGGCTCGGGACCTCGGTGTCGCCTTCGGCGACTAAGAGGGTCGCTCGAAGTAACGCTCCGGTCGCCGCGAAGCCGGGGGGCGTCTCCTGGCGCGCCCCGGGCGTTCCGTCAGCCCCGGCGGCGGTGCCGACGGGAGCCCTGCCCCACCCCGATCTCGTCTTCGTCACCGGCGTTTCGGTCCCCCGGCAGGTCGACCCGCACCTGGAAGTTCGGGCCGAGCTTGACGTCGAGGGCGGGGCGCTCCCCCTGGCGGCGGCGGCGTAGGCGGCGCAGGCGCTCGAGCTCTTTCAGGTCACGGCGTTCGGCGGCATCCGGGTCTTCCGGCCCGAGCTTCGCCATCGCGTCGAAGGCGAGGCCGATCCCCCAGCCCAGCAACGGGAAGATCGCCCAGTCGATCTCGCCGTTGGGCAGGAAGTCGAAGCCGAACAGCGCCGCGTTCACCACGACGTAGGCTCGGAGGTGCTCCAGAAACCTCCGCCGGCGGCGGGACCGGCGCCGCTCTCGGGCGAGGGTGAGCTCCCGTTCGTCCCGCACCTCGCTCGCCGCCCGCTCGACGGCGGAGGGGTCGATCCCCGCCTCCCGGGCCGCGGCGACGAGCTCGTCGTGGGACATCTCGCCGCGCTCCCCTTCCGTCGCCCGGGAGAGGATGGCCTCGACTTCTTGTCGCGTGTACTTGGCGTCGCCCATCGGCTGCTCGGGGGTGGTTCCGTCGCCCCGTGCTCCGGGCCCCGGAGCCTTCGACAGGGGCGTTCTACCACGGGCACCGTCGTGGCCCAGGAGGGACGAAGGCCCGGGGGCGGCCCCGGCGGCTCGAGGCGCCGTGCTATCCCCGTCGCGTGTCTATCGATATCTCCCAGTACGAACGGAGCCTCGAGGTCCGGCCTCTCCGGCTCGACGACTACGACGCGGTGCGGACGCTACAGCTCGCCTGCTTCCCGAAGATGGATCCCTGGGACAAGGACCAGTATCGGGCGCTGGTGACCCGCTTCCCGGAGGGACAGCTCGCCGTCGAGGTCGACGGCGTGATCGCCGCGTCCTCCTCGAGCTTGATCGTCGACTACGCCGAATACAGCGACTGGCACAACTGGCACACCGTCTCCGACGGCGGCTACATCCGGAACCACGACGAGGACGGCGATACCCTCTACGGGATCGAGATCATGGTGCACCCGGACCACCGGGGCATGAAGCTCGCCCGCCGGCTCTACGACGCGCGCAAGCAGGTCTGCCGGGACCGCAACCTCGCCCGCATGATGATCGGGGGTCGCATTCCCGGATACGTCCAGCACAAGGACGAGATGTCCGCCGCCCGCTACGTCGAGCGGGTGCAGTCGAAGAGCCTCTTCGACCCGGTCCTGACCGCCCAGCTCGCCAACGGATTCCTGCTGCGCCAGTTGGTCCCCGACTACATGCCGAGCGACGAGGACTCCGCCGGCTACGCGACGGTCATGGAGTGGCCGAACCTGGACTACGAGCGCAGGCCGACGCCGCGCCTTCGGCGGGCGGTCCACCCGGTCCGGATCGGCCTGGCCCAGTACGAGATGCGGGAGGTCGGCCGCTGGGAGGACTTCGAGCGTCAGTGCCGGGTTCTGGTGGAGATCGCCAGCGACAACAAGACGGATTTCGCCGTCTTTCCCGAGCTCTTCACCCTGCAGCTCCTGTGTTTGATCGGCCGGACGGAGCCCGGCAGCGCCGCCCGCCGCCTGGCGGAGTTCACGCCGAAGTACATCGAGTTCTTCCGAAACCTGGCGATGGAGTACGACATCAACATCGTCGGTGGCTCCACCTTCGCGATGAGCGGCGACCGGTTGATGAACATCGCCTACCTGTTCCATCGGGACGGCGGCATCGACGAGCAGGCGAAGATCCACGTCACGCCGAACGAGCGCCGCTGGTGGGGGGTAGAAGGCGGCGACCGGGTCGACGTCTTCGACACGGACCACGGCCGGGTGGCGATCCTGATCTGCTACGACGTCGAGTTCCCGGAGCTCGTCCGGATCGCCGTGGCCAAAGGGGCGCGTCTCCTCTTCGTCCCCTACAACACGAACGACCGCTACGGACATCTGCGGGTCCGCTACTGCGCCCAGGCCCGGTGCATCGAGAACCACCTGTTCATCGCGGCGAGTGGCTGCGTCGGCAACCTTCCCTTCATCGAGAACGCCGACGTCCACTACGCCCAGTCGGCGCTCCTGACCCCCTCGGACATCACCTTCTCCCGGGACGGCATCGCGACGGAGGCCCAGCCGAACCTCGAGACGTTGGTGGTCCAGGACGTCGACCTCGAGCTCCTGCGCCGCCACCGGTCCCTCGGCACGGTCCAGAACTGGAACGACCGCCGCACGGACCTCTACGCGGTCCACTGGAGGGATGACCCCAAGGGCGAGCCCTCCGGGAGCGTGTGACGAGGCGCAGCGCCCGGCCGCGACCAGGGGGACGCCGGGTCGAAACCCGGCAACATCAGTCGCGGAAGTTGACGTATTGGAGGGGGCGGTCGTGCTCTTTCTCTTTCAATAGGGCGATCGCCGCCTGAAGGTCATCTCGTTTTTTGCCGCTGACCCGGACGAGGTCCCCCTGAATCGACGCCTGGACCTTCATCTTGGCGTCCTTGATCTCTTTGACCACCTGCTTGGCGAGCTCGGAGGTGAGCCCTTCCTTGATGGTGACCAGCTGCCGGAAGGAGCCGCCGGCGGCGGGCTCCATCTTGCCGGCGTCGAGCACCCGGGGAGAGACCTTTCGCTTGGTCAGCTTCTCGACCAAGACGGCCCGGACGGCATCGACCCGGTCCGCGCTGCTGGCCTGGAGGGTGATCCCCTCTTCGCTGCGCTCGATGCTGGCGTTGGTGCCCTTGAAGTCGAAGCGCTGGCTGATCTCGCGATGGGCCTGGTGGACCGCGTTGTCGACCTCGGCGTGGTCGACCTTGGAGACGACGTCGAAGGTGGGCATGCCGGGACCGTAGCGCAGGCCGGCGAGGCGGGCCTAGTACCCCTGCCCGGAAGTTCGAACCGGGTTTGCGCCGGTCCCGAACGCCGCTCGCGGCGTTGCGCCTCCTCGAAAGGGCGTTCAGCCCTTCCTCGTCGCCGCGCCTTGCGAGCGGCGCCCGGTCCTCGTCGGTATCCC
>DAPKRP010000444.1:0-1669 GCA_031800515.1 Polyangiaceae bacterium LLY-WYZ-14_1
GCCGCCGCGGTCGCCGCCAGGAAAACCGACGCCACCGCCAGCCAGCGGAGCCCGGCCGGGACCGCGCCGACGGCCTGCGGCCCAGGGGACGTCGTCGATGGATGGGAGCGGCGGTGGGGGGGCGTGGACGGTGCCATGAGCGGTTCCTCTGGACGGGTCGGTGGCATCCTGGGCCCCCGACCGAAGACCGGGGCGAACGTCGCCCCCGAACCCGAGCGCCGGGACCCTATGCGCGGCCCTCTCGAAGCGTCAACTGGAAGGGAATAGCCGTTGCCCAGTCGCCGGTCCTTCGACACCGGGGAGACCCAGAACCGTCACGGAATCGTCGACCCCTCCCGGCCGCCTTCATCATCCGAGTCGAGGGACCTCATCACGGCGTGGAGACGAGCCATCCGTTCGTCGAGCTCCGCCTCGAGGGAGACGTTTTCCCGGTCGAGGGACGCGCGTTCTTCCGCGAGCTCGGCGGACACGCGCGCGCGCTGCTGCTCCCGCCGCACGAGCTCGAGCTCCACCTGGCGAAGCGCCTCTTCCTGATCCGGCGACCGGGTGGGCAGGGCCCGCAGGCGCTGCCGTTCCGCCACCGCCAGGGCCCGCTGCTCGTCCCGACGGGACAGGGCGGACGAGAGCTCGTCGATGCGACGACCGTGGCGGGCCCGGGCGTTCCGAAGTCGATCCCGGGCCTCCCGGGCGGCCTCGGCGGCGGCCGTCGCCGCCGGATGCCGTGCGGCGTCGCCGCCCGGAGCGCGGCGGGCGGCATCCTCCTCGGCCGTCGCGGGAACGTCCGGGGCCGGAGCGCCGGTCATCGCCGCCAGCACCTCGTCTAGGGCCCGACCCATCTCGAAGGCATCCCGAAAGCGCCGGTCCGGATCCCGGGCGAGGGCCCTCATCACGAGCGCCTCGAGGCCCGCCGGCACCCCCGGGCCGCGACCGGATAGGGGCAGGGGGTCTTCGGTGATGGGTTTCACCAGAAGGTCGCCGCGGAACCGATAGTCGAAGGGCTGCAGTCCCCCGGTCAGCATCTCGTAGAGCACGACGCCCAGGGAGTAGAGGTCCGCGCGGCCATCGATCCGATTCGCCTGGATGTACTCCGGGGCGATGTAGCCCGGCGTGCCGATGATCTGGAGGGACTGGGTCAAGGTCGGAAAGTCGTTGACCTTGGCGATCCCGAAATCGAGCACCTTGACCCGGTCGGTGGGGAGCGGCGGCATCTTCCCGGTCCGGGACGAGACCGCCCCCGCATCCCCCGGGGCTTCCGGCTCCTGGACGAGGAAGATGTTCTCCGGTTTGAGATCCCGATGAATCACGTCCATCCCGTGGGCGCGTCCCAGGGCTCCCGTCACCTGTCGGGCGATCCCCACGGCCCGGGCAGGCTCGAGGGGCCCGCGGCGGATCTCCCGGAAGAGGGAGACGCCCGGGACGTATTCCATCACCAGGTAGAAGAGCCCTTCCGACCCTTCGTCGTAGTCGGTGACCTCGACGATGTTCGGGTGGTGGATCCGGTTCACCAGGCGGGCTTCCCGAGCGAATCGCCCCCGTTGAACCGGGTCCCGGGTCAGGTCCCGGCGCAGGACCTTGAGCGCCCGTCGGCCTCCGAGAAATCGGTCCTCGGCGAGGTAGACGGTGGACATGCCGCCGCTGCCGAGGCGGCGGAGGATGCGGAATCGTCCCC
>DAPKRP010000445.1:0-3582 GCA_031800515.1 Polyangiaceae bacterium LLY-WYZ-14_1
GGGATACCGACGAGGACCGGGCGCCGCTCGCAAGGCGCGGCGACGAGGAAGGGCTGAACGCCCTTTCGAGGAGGCGCAACGCCGCGAGCGGCGTTCGGGACCGGCGCAAACCCGGTTCGAACTTCCGGGCAGGGGTACTAGCACCTCTGCTGGGAGGTCCGAACCGGACGGAACTTCCGAGCAGGAGTACTAGTCCGGGCTTGTTCGCTGGAGGCGTTCGGCGAGGCGGGTGTGGACCCGGCCGCTGGCGCCGTTGGCCGCCGCCCGGGCGAAGGCGGTCCGTTCTCCGCAGAGGACGACGAGCCGCCGGGCCCGGGTGACCGCCGTGTAGAGCAGAGCGCGGGAGAGGAGCACGTGATGGCTGCGATCGGCGACCACCACGACGGCGGGAAACTCGCTCCCCTGCACCTTGTGAACCGTCGCCGCGTAGGCGAGGCCGAGGCCGTCGAGATGTTCCGGCTCGTAGGGTACCTCCCGATCGTCGACCTGGACCCAGGTGGTCCCCGCTTCGACCCGGAGCACCTCCCCCAGGTCGCCGTTGAAGACGGCGCGGTCGTGATCGTTGACGAGCTGCATGACCCGGTCGCCTCGAGCCAGGCCCGTCGGTCCCGCCGTCGTCTGGTCGGCGTGGGGATTGAGCCGTTCCCGGAGGGCCCGGTTCAGCGCCTGGGTTCCCGCGGGACCCTTCCGCATCGGAGACAGCACCTGCACCTCTCGCCGGGGATCGATGTCGTAGGCCCGGGCCATCCGTCCCAGCACGTCGAGGACCCGTCCCGGGATGCTCGCCCCCTGCGCCGGGACGAAGTGCAGATCCCCGGGGGATGGCTGGCCCGCTGGCGAGGGCGTCGGCAGGTGGCCTTCCAGGATCGCGTGGGCCCCGCGAACGATGGCGCTGGCCTGCGCCTGCCGGAAGATCCGGTGCAGACGGACGACGACGCCGAGCTGCCCCCGCAGGACCTCCCGAAGAACCGGCCCGGGCGCGACCGGGGGCAGCTGGTCGACGTCGCCGACCAGCACGAGGCTGGTGCCCCGGGGGATCGCGCGAAGCAGATGCCGGGCGAGCCCGAGGTCGAGCATCGAGGCCTCGTCCACCAGGACGAGGTCGACGTCGAGGGGCCGCGCTGTATCCCGCCCGAAGGACCGGGCCGCCGGGCTCCATTCGAGGGCGCGGTGGATCGTGGTCGCGGGGTGGCCCGCCGCGTCGCCGAGGCGCTTGCTGGCGCGGCCCGTCGGGGCGCACAGGAGCAGGGAGCGCCCCGCCGCGGCGTGGGCCGCGACGATGGCTTCCACCGTGGTCGTCTTCCCCGTGCCCGGACCCCCGGTGATGACCACGAGCCGCCCCCGGAAGGTCGCTTCCACCGCCTCTTGCTGCGCGGTCGACAGGTGGGCGAACCGGTCCTGGGCCAGACGACGTCGGTGGGCGGCTCCCCCCGGGGGGGCGGTGTCGGCGAGGGCGCGGAGCCGGTCGGCCACCTCGAGCTCGGCGGCGTGGAGCTCTTCGGCGTAGATCCGCGATGGAGCGCCGGCGGCGGCGGGATCGTCGTCGCCGCCTTCGACCACCGCGAGGCCATCCCTGGTCAGACCGTCCAGGGCGCCGTCGACCGCCCCCGGGGGAAGGCCGAGGCGCCCGGCCCGGACGTCGAGCTCCGGGCGCGGCAGGTAGACGTGGCCCGCCTCTTCCGCCGCCCCCCGGAGGGCGTGGAGGACGCCCGCCCGGGCCCGGCGAGGGTCGTCGTCGTCGATGCCCGCCCGGCGCCCCAGGCGGTCGGCGGTTCGAAAGCCGACCCCCGGCAGGTCTTCGATCAGGCGGTACGGGTCGTCCCGGAGCACCCGAACCGTGTCCTCCCGATATCGGTCGAGGACCTTGCGCACCAGGGCCGGCCCGAGGCCCAACCCGAAGAGGAAGGCGTGGGTCTCGACCTCCCGGCGCCGCGCCCGGAGCGCTTCTCTGAGGGCGGCCGCCCGCTTGCGGCCGATCCCGTCGACTTCGGTGAGGCGACCCGAATCCCGGTCGATCACCTCCAGGGTCTCATCGCCGAATCGGTCGACGA
Organism: Polyangiaceae bacterium LLY-WYZ-14_1; assembly: GCA_031800515.1. Lineage (GTDB taxonomy): Bacteria > Myxococcota_A > Polyangia > Polyangiales > DAPKRP01 > DAPKRP01. The sequence goes on from DAPKRP010000445.1 coordinate 2,052, forward strand.
TGCGCCGGGCGAGGGCCTCGCCGACGCCGGAGACCAGGCCGGATCCGAGGTACCGGGCGAGGCCGTCTCGGGTTTCCGGAAGCACCGGCGCGAACGCGTCGACCCGGAATCGGGCCCCGTGACGGGGATGGTGCTCCAGCCGTCCCCGAAGCCGTAGGCGCTCCCCCGGCCGGATATCCCCAAGGTCTCCGACCACGGTGAGGTCCCGGGGTCGTGGTTCCCTGGTCCGAGCATCGAGGACGGTGAAACGCCCGTCCCGGCTGCGAAATCGAACCGGTCCGGCGACGACTTCCAGCCGATCCTGGTCGCGCCGGGAGGTGGGGGCGGCATCGTCGGCGAAGAGCGTCTTCAAGGATCCCGAACGTTGGGTTCGCCTGGAGTGCAGCCCCCCTCCGGCGTCCAGGTGAAGGCTTCCGGGGCGCCGGTTCTCAGGTCGGCGTCGTCGACACGCCGGAGGCATCGCCCCGGACCTGGGGTGGGCTCCGCGGGGGCCGCGGAGAGCCGTACCCCGTCGGAGCTTCGCAGAAAAAGGGCTTCCCCGCCGTTCGAGAGCCCGCCGGAGGCGAGGGGACCTTCGACCCGCAGGAGCGGTACCCCCGGGGGGATCGGAGGGTCCGTGGGCAGGTGCGGGTCGAAACCCGACCCGACCACGAGCGCCCGGGCATCCGGCGCCAGCACCTCCCCCGGGCCCCCCACGAGGTCCCCTTCCTTCCCGGGGTCATCGGCGAGGCGGACCCCGGCGAGGGGGGCGGGGGCGGCTCCGGCGTTCCAGAGCTCGACCCATTCCTGGGCGGGCTCGGGACCTCGGGGATCCGCCAGGACCTCGGCGATGGTGAGCTTCGGTAGGGGCGGCGTGGTGTGGAGCTGGAGGGCGTACCGGCTTCGGCGTCCCGCGAGATCCACGAGGGCGAGGTCGGCGTTCAACGTCGCGTCCGGTCCAAGGCCGGATACCGACAGGGTCGCCTCCCCTCGGGGCGCGACGGCCGCGTCGAGGACGGAACCATCGACCGACCGCAGGCTGGCCCGCACGGGGGCGCTGGCGCGGAAGCGGAGCGTCACGCGGTCGTCGTCGGCGAGCACGCAGCCGGGAAAACGGTCCGCGTCTTCGTCGACGAAGCAGGGGAGGGCGACGAGGCTCGCCGGGGCGCCTTCCCCTTCGGTGACGGCGAAGCGAGCCGTCCAGGGCTCGAGGGGCGCCCCCGCGCCGTCCACGACCCCGGCGGCCAGGGTGAGCTCGTACCGGCGGGCCGGGGCGAGGGGCGCGGTGGGGACCAACACCCGGCAGTGGCCGTTCGGGCCCCAACCGAGCTCGTCGCAGGGGAGGCGCCCTTCCTGCGAGGGAACCTGCCGCCGGTCGGCTACCGGGCCCGAGGGCGCCGCCTCGGCGAGCACGAGGAAACGGTCATCCTCCGCGGATGGCCGCCCCGAGGCCATCGCGACGGCGCCATCGAAGCGGACGGCCAGGAGGGGAAGCGTCGCCGGCGCGCCCGCGGTCCCGTCGGCGGGCCAGGAGGCGACCGGTCGGGCCCCC
>DAPKRP010000446.1:0-2607 GCA_031800515.1 Polyangiaceae bacterium LLY-WYZ-14_1
TCTCCGCCGGATCATCGACGACTTCGTCGCCCGGGTCTTCGACGACGTCATGATCGGGTTCTTCTTCCGCCGGGTCAGCCGCGCCCGCATCGCCGAGATGGAATACCAGCACGCGGCGGCCCATCTGGGTGGGGGCGTTTCCTACACCGGCCGGGACCTCGGACGCGCCCACGCGCGACATCCCATCATGGGGGGGCATTTCGACCGGCGGCTCCAGATCCTGCGGAACACCCTGTCCGACCACCAGGTGCCCGCCGACGTCCAGGAACGCTGGCTCGTCTATACGGAGCTCCTACGGGGCGAGATCACCGGGGACGCCCCCGGTCAGTGCAACGACGCGGTCGCCACCCGGCGGGTCCGCCGAAACGTATGACCCGGTCCTGCGGGCCGATCCGCCGTTTCGGTCTTCCCGCCCGCACCAACGCGTCCCGCCGACGGCCGTTGCTGCCTTTCGTGGGAGCGAGGAGCTCCCTCGGAGGAGAACACCCGTGGTCCACAAGCTGCTCGCTCGTCTCGCTCTGCCCCTGGCCGGCCTCGCCATCGTCTTCACCCTGGTGGCGTCCGCCGCGCCCACCGGGGCCCAGGCGAATCTGGTCATCGGCCGGAATGCCTCCAACTTCGGCGTGTTCTCGATCTCCCCCGGCTTCCAGCCGGACCCCCGGGTCCTGCAGGTCGTCTCCGGCGGCGAGCTCAACGTCGAAGCCCAGGGTCTCGGCGCCGGTTGCGTCGGCTTCGTCACCAGTCAGCCGGACCTGGTCCTGAACCTGAACGGCGTCTCGTCGATGCTCCGGTTCTTCGTCCGCTCGAACGCCGACACCACCCTGGTCGTGAACGACGCCCGGGGGAACTGGCACTGCAACGACGATGTCGCCTCGAACAATACGACCCCGATGGTGACCATTCGAAACGCCCCCGCCGGCCACTACGACTTGTGGATCGGAAGCTATCAGTCCGGCGTCCAGGCTCGGGGCACGCTCCACGTGACCGAGCTCGAGTCCCAGACGCCCTGACCGGTCGCCCGACGCGGGGCGTCCCCGGGACGTCAGGGGGCTGGCGCGACCAGCTCCGTCGGCGCTGCGGTGATGTTCCAGGTCATCCGAGAGGCGGGCACCTCCCGTCGGGCGATGGTCTCCCGGCGGGGCCGGCCGCCGACCCAACGGTAGCGTCGGAGCTCCCCCTGCTCGTCCGCGGCGACGTACAGCTCGTCCCGGCCGTCCTGGTCCAGGTCGGCGAGGAGGGCGGCGTGCTCGAAGCCGGAGGATTCCCGGTCGATGCTCTCGACGCCCCATTCCCCCCGGGGGTCCGACCCCGGTCGCAGGAGCCAGAGCCCCTGGCGAAAGCTCGCTGCGACCATCTCCTTCTTTCCATCCCCGTCGACGTCCCCGGCGGTCAGGAAGCGGGTGAAGCGCTCCCCGTCGATCCGGGCGATCACCGCGCCCTCGGCGGGGTCCGTGCCGGCGTCGTAGCGGCGGATCTCAACGGGCTCGACGACCCGCATGTTCGGCCCCGACCCTTCGGTCTTGCCTTCCACGGCGACGTAGAGCTCGTCCCGGCCGTCGCCGTCCACGTCTTCGACCAGGATCTCCTTCGCGTGCCGGTCCCCGAGATCGGCGACGACGGTCGCCTCTCCGCCGCCAGCCGGGCTCAGGCGAATCACCGTGCCCCGCTGCGCCTTGTCTCCGGAGAGATCGTTGGGCTCGCTCGGGGTGGCGTAGATCTCCAGCCGTCCATTGCCATCGAGGTCCGCGAGCTCGATCTCGTGGATGAAGGTGTTCTCCTCCTCGTAGAGCCGGGTGCTGGTCCAATCCTCCCCGGCTCCGCCCGCTGCATCGAGGAGGGCGACGACCCCCTGGTCGTGGGTGCCCACCACGATCTCCGGCGCGCCATCGCCGTCGACGTCCCCGATCTCGGCGTCCCGCATCCGGTCGAAGCGGCCGCCGAACTCCTCGGTCCAGATCGTCGTGCCCCGGTAGCCGTCCCCCTCCGGCCGCCAGCGCTTGACCGCCGCATCCTCGGCGCCGAGGGTGACGATGGCGGCCGGCCCGGACCCTTCGAGGAGGAGCGCCTTGTGGAAGACGTTGCTCTCGGAATCCTCGAGGGTGCGGTGCGTCCATTGGCCGTCTCGATAGGAGAACACCTCGAGTAGCGCCGCCCCTGGCTTGGCGGTGGCCTTGCCGTCGGGGCCGACGGGGAACTGGGAATAGGTCACGAGGAGGCTCTGGGGGAGGCTCCCCTCGGGCGAGGTCTCGCCGCCGCCGGCGGCGGCGGTCTGTCCTGAGGTCGCCGGCCCGACCTCTCCGGCGCCGGCCGTCTCCCGGGAGGCCGGGTCGTCGGAGCCTCCCGGTCCAGCGGCCGGTTGGGACGGCTCCCCCCGGCCCTCGTCCCCCTCGTTCTGGGTCGACGACGACGAGGAGCTTCCGCAGCCGGTCACGGCGAGAAAGCCGGCGGCGACGATGCCCCAGGCGGCACCTGTCCCGGCAAAGGGGTGACGGTCGAGGACGGGAAAACGACGGGGCGACGGTATCCGGCTCATGGGCGCCGCTCTACCAAGCGCCGATCCCCCCGGCCAGTCTCTTGACCCCTCGGATCCGGCGGGCTAGCTCGACG
>DAPKRP010000447.1:0-4983 GCA_031800515.1 Polyangiaceae bacterium LLY-WYZ-14_1
CGGCCCGGCCCTGGCCGCCTCCACCATCCCGTGACCAAGCGCGACTACTACGAGGTCCTCGACGTATCGCGGGACGCCGACGGCGACGCCCTCAAGCGCGCTTACCGGCGCACCGCGATGCGCTACCACCCGGACCGGAACCCGGACGACCCGGAAGCGGAAGAACGCTTCAAGGAAGCGAGCGAGGCCTACGCCGTCCTGAGCGACCCGCAGAAGCGGGCCCGCTACGACCGGATGGGCCACGCCGCCTTCGGCGCCCCGGGAACCGACTTCGAGCCCATCGACTTCGGGGCGGTGAGCGAGCTCTTCGAAGGGCTCTTCGGCGATGTCTTCGGCCGGCGGAGCCGCCGGACCCGAGGCGGGCGCGACCTCAAGTACGAGCTCGAGCTGACCTTCGAGGAAGCCGCCCTCGGGGTCGAGAAGGAGATCGACGTCACCCGGCCGACCCTCTGCGAGACCTGCGGGGGAAGCGGCGCACGACCGGGAACGACCCCCAACGCCTGCCCCGGCTGCCGCGGCACCGGCGAGATCCGCTACCAGCGCGGCTTCTTCGGCGCCTCCCGGCCCTGCCCCGCCTGCCGCGGTACGGGCCATCAGATCACCGACCCCTGCGAGGCCTGCAGCGGGGAAGGCGTCGTATCGAAGACCGAGCGCATGTCCGTCCGGCTGCCCGCCGGGGTGGAAGACGGCAGCATCCGGACCGTCCGGGGCGCCGGAGAACAGCGCGCCGGCGGCGCGGGGGATCTGCACATCCAGGTCCGGGTGAAGGCCCACCCCCTCTTCTCCCGGCAGGGCGCGGATATCCACTGCATCGTGCCCATCAGCTTTCCCCAGGCGGTGCTCGGCACCCAGCTCGAGGTGCCGACGCTGGAGGGGAAGGTCCGCATGCGGCTGCCGGAGGGGACCCCGTCCGGCAAGGTATTCCGGCTTCGGGGCAAGGGGCTGCCGTCCCTCGGCGGGGCGGGCAAGGGCGACCAGCTCGTCCGGGTGGTCGTGGAGGTGCCGGAAAAGGTCAACCGAGAGCAGCGCCGTCTGCTCGAGCAGCTCGCTTCCGAGATGGGCACGGAGACCCACCCCCAGCAGCGAGGCTTTCTCGAGAAGCTGCGGGATCTGTTCGGGTAGGGGTCGGTGAGCGCCCGCGCTCCCCTCGGCCCGTGGCTGGCCGCCATCGAAGCGACCGACGACCTCGTCCTCACCGGGCGCCTCGGCGCGACGGTCGGGACGGCGCTTCAGGCCCGCGTCCCTGGCTGCCGCACGGGAGACCTGGTCGAGATCCAACGCAGCGCCGCCGCCGGAGGGCCCCTCCTCGCCGAGGTGGTCGGCTTCGACGGGGCGACGACCTGGCTCAGCCCCCTGGCGGACCCCGCCGGCCTCGCCCCCGGGGACCCGATCCGTCCCACCGGGGCACCGCTGTCCATCGTGGCGGGACCCGAGGTGCTGGGCCGGGTGCTCGACGGTCTCGGACGGCCCATCGACGGTGGTCCCCCGCTGTCCGGGCCGGCCGCCTGGCCCGTGGATCGGTCGCCGCCGGATCCGGTCACCCGGCCCCGCCTGGTCCGACCCCTGGCGGTCGGTATCCGCGCCATCGACGGCCCCTGCACCCTGGCGGAAGGTCAGCGGGTCGGCTTGTTCGCCGCCGCCGGGGTGGGCAAGAGCACGCTCCTCGGCCAGATCGCCCGGCAGGCGGACGCGGACGTCTTCGTCGTCTGTCTGGTCGGGGAACGCGGCCGGGAGCTCCGGGAGTTCCTGGACGACGCCCTCGGGGAGGCGGGCCGCGCGCGGGGCGTCGTGGTCTGCGCCACCAGCGACGCCCCGGCCCGGGTACGGATGCGCTCCGTCGCCGTCGCCACCGCCCTCGCCGAGTGGTTTCGGGACCGGGCCGGCAAGCGCGTCCTGCTCCTCGTCGACAGCCTCACCCGCTACGCCCGGGCCGCCCGGGAGGTGGGCCTCGCCGTCGGCGAGCCTCCCGCCCGCCGGGGCTATCCGCCGAGCGTCTTCGCCGGTCTCCCGCCCCTCCTGGAACGCGCCGGTACCGCGGCCCCTGGCGGTTCCGTGACCGGTATCTACACCGTGCTGGTGGAAGGAGACGACCACGACGAACCCGTGGCGGACGAGCTCCGGGGGCTCCTCGACGGCCACGTCGTGCTCCGACGACACCTCGCCGAACGCGGGCATTTTCCCGCCATCGACGTTCCCGCCTCCCTCTCCCGGTCCATGCCCGCGGTGACCACGGAGCGCCACCGGAGCGCCGCGGGACACCTCCGTACATTGCTATCGACCTACGAGAGCCAGCGGGATTTGGTGCTTCTGGGCGCCTATCGACGGGGAAGTGACCCCAGGCTCGATCGGGCAATGGATCGCATGCCGGAGATCGAGGCCTTCTTGCGTCAGGGGGTCCAGGAACACGCGCCCCTACCGGAGACTCTATCTGCCCTGGACCGCGCGGTGGGCGCGGCGAAGGATGGAGTCCACCGGTGACCGGTCCCGCCCCCACGCCCCCGAACGGAGCCTCGACGGCGTCTCGCTCCCTCCGCCTCGACGCGGACTACCTGATCGCCGGCGCCGGGCTCTCCGGTCTGTCCCTGGCGGTCCACCTGGCGGACGCCGGCCTCGATGGCCGCCGGGTGATCATCGTCGACCCGAAGACCGCCTTTCGGAACGACCGCACCTGGTGCTCCTGGCGGGTCCTCGACCATCCCTTCATGGACGCGGTCTCCCACGAATGGACCCGTTGGCGGGTCCGGGACGACCGCCGGGACGTGGTGCGGGGAAACCAGTCCCACCCTTATCAGCTGGTCCCCGGGGACCGCTTCTATCGACTGGCGCGGGAGCGGCTCGCCCGGGAGCCCGGCGTCACGCTGGAGCTCGGCTGCGGGGTCTCGGAGATCGACGACCGGGGAGACCATGTTCGGGTGGAGACCAGCGGCGGCCCCCTTCGGGTGCGCGCCGTGTTCGACAGCCGGCCCCCCCGGAACATCCCCCCGAAGGAGGGCTCCGGCTGGAACCCGGTCGACGAGATCCACCTCGCCCAGCATTTCCGGGGATGGTTCGTGACCACCGAGCGTCCCGTCTTCGACCCGGACGTCCCGATGCTGATGGACTTCGGCGTCTCCCAGGCGGAAGGCGTCCACTTCATCTACGTGCTGCCGATGGACCCCCATCGCGCCCTGGTGGAGGACACCTTCTTCACCGAGCACCTCCTCGAACGGGAGGCCTACGAGGCGAACCTCCGGAGCTACCTCGATGCCGTCCGCACCGACGGCTACCGCATCGACCACGAGGAAGCCGGCGTCATCCCCATGAGCACCGCCTCCTTCCCCGCCCGCACCTCGCCGCGGGTCTACCGCCTGGGGCTCGCCGGCGGCATGGCCAAGCCGTCGACGGGCTACGCCTTTCTGAACGTCCAGCGCTACTCCCAGGCCCTGGCCGCCCGTCTGAAGGCGGACCCCCTGCCCGAACCCCCCGCCGTCCGGTCGACGAAGGCGGCGGCGATGGATCGGATCTTCTTGTCCTACCTGGCCAAGAACCCGGACCGGGGCGCCGAGGTCTTCGTCGATCTCTTCGAAAAGGTCCCGCCCGCAGGGCTCGTCCGCTTCCTGACGGAGACCGGCAGCATGGCCGACCTGCTCCGGGTCATGACCGCCATGCCCCGCCGGAGCATGACGATGGAGACCTTCCGAAGCACCGGCCTCTGGCTTCGAGCGCCCTGAGAGGGTCGGTCAAAGTAACCGACCGAGCCGCGGAGCCGAGGCGGCGTCGGCTGCAAGGCGCGGCGACGAGGAATATCTGAAGGATATTTCGAGGAGCCGGAACGCCGCAGACGGCGTCGGATCGGCTTCGCGGCGGTCAGGCGGTGCGCAGATGGACCCGGCTGCTACTCCTGGACGCCCCGGGCTCCGCACCCACCGCCGAGGGCGCATCGTCCCGACGACACCGCAGCGCGTAGCGGCGTTCCGCGTAGGCGACGTCGTCGAGCCAGAGCCGCGCGGCCCGGGCCTCGATGAAGGGACGGGCCAGAGCGGCGACCTTCGACGCGTGCTTCCGGAAGCCCGGCCGTTCGCTGGTCGCCAGGGTCGCCTCGATGACCGCCGTTCGGCCTGGCTCGATGGGGGTGGCGTGGGTTTCGACCACCGACCCGACGCCCTCCCCACCGATGATCGTCATCACGATCGTGCGCCGGTCCGGGCAATGAAAGGTCGCGTCGACCTCGACGGCGAGACGACCGATCACGCGATAGGCGACCCGCAGGGTCAACCGGTCCTCCCGGGCTTCCAGCACCTGCAGGGTGGCAAAACTGTGGGGGTGAAAGTGGACGCCGTGCCAGGGGTCCAAGCGGTTGGCGATCACGTCCTCGGGCGCGCAGTGGGCCTCCATCCGCACCACTCCGTCGAGAAAGACCGGCGGACGGGGAGCGAGGACGGGGGCGTCCGTAGGCGTCTCCCCGGCCACGGGCAGCCTCACCCAGAGGAGCACCCCGTCGTCGTGGACGGGGAACGGGCGCCAGCGACCCTGCCCCCGGGGGCTCAACCGGAGGCCGTGCCAGGGACAGACCAGCCGGGTGCCGTCCACCTGCCCGCAGGAGAGGTCCGCCCCTAGGTGGGGACAGGCGGCCGGGGCGACCAGGGGCCGACCATCGACCCGCCAGAGGACGAGCTCGTGACCGTCCACCATCAGCTTCTCGGGCCCCTGGTGGCCGAGGCTCCGACGGGCGCCGAGCACGAACCAGCCTCCCGCCGACTTCCCGAGGGCGTGGGCCAGGGAACGCTGCAGGAAGCCCGGATCGCACTGCTTCCAGTCGGGGATGGAGACGTTCGGCGGGGCCGGCGCGGCGGGCCGGCGGCCCAGGTAACGAAGGTCGGACATGGGAACCGGACGGTAAGGGCGGTCCGGGGCCCAGGCCAGCGTTTCGGTTCCGGGGAACCGTCCTCGGCCCGGCGACGTGCCTTGCGCTCCCCGGAGGCCGCGTCGAAGCTGGGCGCTCCA
>DAPKRP010000448.1:0-7470 GCA_031800515.1 Polyangiaceae bacterium LLY-WYZ-14_1
CGATGGCGAGGGGGAGGCGCCCGTCGAAGCGGTCCAGCAGGGAGGCCAGGTACCAGGCGCCGAGCTCCACGTTGGTCGCCGGATCGAGCAGGTCGCTCACCACGAAGTCGTCGAGGCCGAGGCGGTCGGCGATGAGCCGTCCCGTCCGGGGCATGATCTGCATCAGACCGATCGCGCCGGCGTAGGAGACGATGCGTTCCTGATAGACGCTCTCCACCCGCATGACGGCGAGGAGCAGGTTCGGGTCGATGCCGTGCCGGGCGGCCGCGCCCTGCACCAGATCCTCGTAGGCCCGGGGGTGGGCTTCCGCCCGCTCCCAGCCGGCGAGGCCGACGGCGACCCCTTCGTCTCCGAGGGCAGCGGCGATCTCGGCGAGCTCCAGGCGGGCCGCTTCGGGCAGGCCTTTCCGTTGATCGTGGGCGGGGTAGGGGGCCGGGATGCGGCTCCGGAGGGCGGCGCCTCGGTAGACCGTTTCCACCCCGACCCGCTCGAGGGGACGGCCGACCGCCTGCCGCCAGGCCAGGTAGGCTTCGTGGAGCTCGTCCCGCGCGGCGAGCACCTCCCCGAGCCCGAGCAGGTCTCGGGCCCGGGCGAGCCAGGGGAAGGCCGCACCGTGGTCTCGGGCCAGGACGTCGAGTCGGTCGATGAGCTCGTCCGTGTCGACGGGCTCCGGCAGCTTGCGGCGAACCCGCTCCGGCGGTGCCTCGCCGAAGCCGAAGGGCATCCCCGAGGCGGCAAGGCGAAGGGGTCGTTCTTCCCCCGGCAGCGGTGGGCCCGCGGGCGGCCCCATGCCCCCGAGGCGCTCCGCCAGGGGCCGAGGCGTACACCGGCAGGCCCGGCCTTCTTCGACGACGCGGAGGCGCTGGGCGGCCCACAGACCGTAGAAGGCCGTCGTGGATTCCTCGTCCCGTCGGATCACGTCCTCGTAGGCGATCTTCGCCCGTTCGAAGGCCCCCATCCCCTCGAGGGCCCGGGCTCGGTGGTAGCGGGCGGCGAGGCCGAGGCGGCGGTGGCCGAGGATCGGCTCGAGGAGACGGGCTCGGGCGTCGTCATCGCCGATGCCGGCGGAGAGGATCGCCGCCTGGAAGCGGGCCTCCGGAGAGAGATTCCGCTTGCCCGTCAACGCCCAAAGGGCGTCGTCCAGGTCTTCCCGGAACCCGACCCGACTGGCGACCTCCACCATCGCCCGGAGCCGGGGGATGGTCAGGTCGTCGATGTCTCCCCGGCCCCGAAGGTAATCGAGACGATTCCGAGCGATGGTCTCGTCCCGGGCGATGGCGGCGCTTCGCAGCTCGTCGAGCTTTTCCAGGAACCGCTGGGTGGCCTCGTCGCCGTCTTCCCCGTCTGCCGCGCCGTCCCCCGGTGCCCCGGCCCGGGCGCGTTCCGCATGGGCGGCCGCCTCCTCCCATCGCCCCTCCGCCTGGGCGAGCCGCGCGGCGAGGAGGGCGACCCGGCTTTCCAGGTCGGGACGAAGCCGCGGGCCGGTGAGCAGGGCTTCCACCTCTTCCCGCGCCAGGTCGAGGGGTCCCTCCGCCACCAGGCGTTCGGTCCGGGTGACCCGCACCGTGGGCGGCATCTCCCGCAGCTCGACCCCGGATTCGGCGATGGCGGCGAGGCGGTCCCGGGCGATCGCCGCCTCCGGCGACCCCGGGTGGCGGTAGTCGATGAGGCGGTAGGCGTCGATCGCCGCCTGGGTGGCTTCCTCGGCCTCGTGCATCTGGGCCTGGAGGAGCTCGAGGCGAAGGGCATCGGGGAGCTCCGGATAGCGCCAGGTCAGGGTGCGGAGGGAGCGCTCGGCGTCCTCGTGCCCGGTCCGCAGCCGGCACTCGACGAAGGCGATCCGGGCCCGGGCCTTGACCGTCGGGTCGACGGTGCGGTCGGCGGCATCGAACAAGGCGTCGCAGGCGGACGTCCCCGCGCCGGCCGCCAGGAGCAGCATCCCCCGGACCAGCCCGAAGCGGTCCGCGAGGTGGGGGTAGGCTTCCTCCAAGACCCGAAGGTGCAGCAGGGCTTCCTGCGCCCGACCCTCGACGGCCAGCCGCCGCGCCTCGGCGAGGGCGCGCCGGGCCTCTCCCCGGGAGATCGGCGCGGTCCCGCCGGCGGGGAGGTGGTCGAAGGGCGTGGTCGAGGCCAGCTCCCCGAGGGACGGGTCGAGCACCCGGGGCGCCGACGGGCAGAAGGGGAAGGCCTCGGGGCCAAGCCCCAAGCCGTCCACCTCCGTGGCCGTCCCGCAGAAGGGCAACGGGTCCGTCGTACAAAAGGACGCATCCCAGGCCACCGCGGCCTCCGGGGCAGCCAACAGAACGACGAGGGCAGGCCCGGCGACCGAGGCGGCGAAGGCTGTCCGTCCGAGACCACCGCGCCGCATGGTCCCCAGTCTGGGGTCGGTCCGGGGTGCGTGCAAAAACGCCTCGCCGAGGCCCGGGTGGTGGTCTGACCCACCGAGACGCCGCCCGGCTCGGGCCTCCCTTGCCGCCGACCGCCGGCAGCATGTAGCGTGCCCAACCTTGCGGTTCGGGCGCCCCGGCGCGCCGACCGCCCCGAGGCAGAGCGTCATGACCCAGGATTCCACCACCGTGGGCGGCGGCGCCCTCGAGACGAAGGGCGCCGCGGCCGCCGCGTCGGGCCCGGCCCTGACCAGCGAGGACGAGGCCAATCGCTTCCCCCCCGGCATCCCCTTCATCGTCGGGAACGAAGGCGCCGAGCGCTTCAGCTATTACGGGATGCGGGCGGTCCTCTACGTCTACCTTGCATCCCTCTACGTCCAGCTCGGGCTCGGGGACGGGGCCGAGGCGAGCGCCCGAGCGACCCAGGTGGCCCACCTGTTCTTCGCCGGTGTCTACGCCTTCCCCATGATCGGGGCGATCCTCGCGGACCGGCTCCTCGGGAAATACCCGGTCATCCTCTGGGTCTCCCTGCTCTACTGCGTCGGCCACGGCATCCTCGCCATCGCCGGCCGCTTCGACGCCGCGGGGAACTATGGGGCCGCGGAGATCGGCATGTACGCCGGCCTCGTCTGCATCGCCATCGGCTCCGGCGGGATCAAGCCGTGCGTCTCGGCGAACGTCGGCGATCAGTTCACGGAAAAGAATCGGGGCCTGGTCACCACCGTCTTCCAGGTTTTCTATTTCATCATCAACTTCGGGTCGTTCTTCGCGACGCTCCTGACGCCGGTGCTCTACCGCCAGTTCGGCCCGGAGGTCGCCTTCGGCGTGCCCGGGATCTTCATGGGGATCGCGACCATCGTCTTCTGGCTCGGTCGCAACCGCTTCGTCCGAGTACCCCCGAAGCCCGGGGGGAAGCTCGGGGCGCTGGACTTCTCGTCCGCGGTGCTCCTCTTCTCGCCGGTGATCGCCCTGATCTGCGCCGTGTTCATCGTCGGAGATCACTTCGAGCCGCCGCCCCTCGTCGAGGGCACCGCGGGCTTCGCCTGGTACGGCACCTACGTCTCCCAGTACCTGTCCTTCCTGGCGACGGAGACCTGGTGGTTCTTCGCCCTGGCCCTGGTCGCCTTCGTCGGCGGCCTGCTCATCTTCCAGCGACGCCAGCGCATCCAGGAAGACGCGGGCTTTCTCGCGGTCGTGCTCCATGCCTGGCGCAACCGCGGAAAGCGCCGAGCGGGGGAAGGGTTCTTCGCCCCCGCCGTGACGAAGTTCGGCGCGGAGGCGGCGGAGGGCCCCCCGGCGGTCCTGCGCATCATCCTCGTCTTCTCCATGGTCAGCGTCTTCTGGGCCCTCTTCGACCAGCACGCCTCCACCTGGGTGGAACAAGCCCGGCAGATGGATCGGTCCCTGACCATGCCGGCGGCGACCTTGACCTACGTCGTCGGCGCGACGGTGGCGTTGGCGCTCTACGGCGGCACCTGGTTGGTCCTCTGGATCTCGAACATCGCCCTCCCCCGGCGGCTCCACCTCGGGGTGCTCGGGGTGGCCGCCGCGGGCCTCGTCGCCGCGCTGCTCTACGACGCCGCCGCGGGCGTGGAGACGACGATCGAGCTCGCCGCGGCCCAGATCCAGGCGCTCAACCCGCTGATGGTCATGATCATCATCCCGCTCCTGAACGTCGCGGTCTACGGGCCCCTTCGGAAGCGTGGGATCGAGGTCAAGCCGCTTCAGAAGATGACCGTCGGGATGTTTCTCGCCGCCGCCGCCTTCGGCGTCGCCGCGGTCCTCCAGGCCCGTATCGAGGCGGCGGGGGAGGGCCAGGTGCACGTGCTCTGGCAGGTGGCCCAGTACGTCGTCATGACGACCAGCGAGGTGCTGGTGTCCGTGACCGGCCTCGAGTTCGCTTACACCCAGGCGCCCCGGTCGATGAAGTCCACCATCATGGGCTTCTGGCTGCTCGGGGTGACCTTCGGCAACGTGCTCGTGGCGTTCCTGGCGCCGGTCCAGTCGATCTTCGAGCTGAGCGGCTTCTTCTGGCTGTTCACCGTGCTGGCCGCCGTCGCCGCTGTGGTCTTCGGCATCCTGGCCTACTTCTACAAGGGCAAGACCTACCTTCAGGGCGCCTGACCCGCGGCCCCCTCCTCCGATCCCTGACCGGGGGTCCGGGTCTCGCCGGTGGCGTCCTCGTCCGCTCCCGCATCGTCGGATAGCTCCGGGAGGAGCACGGTGACCACCCCGACGCCGACCAGCAGGGCGAAGCCCAGGGCGACGACGACGAGCCGCGGCCAGAGGTTGATCCGCTCCTCTCCCGTCGGCATCGGCGGCGCCTCGTCCCCGCCCCGCTTACCCGGCGCGCTCATCGACCGGCGCGGAGGGTGCCGCCGGCGTCGACGACCCGTTGGAGCAGGTGCTCGACCGCCCCCTCCCGGGGGATCCGGGTGGCTTCCTTCTGGTCACGCGCTTTGAGCTCGAGCTCGCCGTCCGCCAGGGCCTTCGCGCCGACCACGACCCGCAGGGGGATGCCGAGCAGGTCGGCGTCCTTGAACTTCACCCCCGGCCGTTCGTCCCGGTCGTCGAGCAAGACCTCGACGCCGGCGGCCTCGAGGGCGTCGTGCAGCCGTTCCGCTTCCTCCCGGACGTCGTCGCCTTTGCCGATGGCGGCCACCAGCACCTGATAGGGGGCGATGGGCATCGGCCAGCGGATGCCGTCGTCGTCGTTGTATTGCTCGATCGCCGCCGCCACGAGGCGGGAGACCCCGATGCCGTAGCAGCCCATGACCACCGGCTTCGACGTTCCGTCCTCGTCGAGGAAGGTCGCCCCCATCTTCGCCGAGTAGTGGGTTCCGAGAACGAAGATGTGCCCCCCTTCGATCCCCCGATAGGCCTTCAGGGTTCCGCCGCAGCGGGGGCAGAGGTCGCCTTCGGCGACGTTCCGGATGTCCGCCTGGGGCGCTTCCCAGTCCCGGCCGAAGTTGACGTTGATGAGATGGTGGTCGGCTTCGTTGGCGCCGACCACCGCGTTGGCCACCCGGCTCGCCCCGTGGTCGGCGACGATCTTCCCGGGGAAGCCGACGGGCCCGACGGACCCGGGCTCGGCGCCGGTGGCCTGCCGCACTTCCCCGTCCGGAGCGAGGTGGACTTCGTCGACGCCGAGGTGCCGGGCGAGCTTGATCTCGTTCACCTCGTGGTCGCCCCGGACGACGACCAGGACGAGGCCGTCTCCAGCCCGGTAGAGCAGGGACTTGAGGGTGCGGGAAGGACGGAGGCCACCCTTGAGGAAGGACACCACCTCCGGGATGGTCTTGACCCCCGGGGTTTCGACCTTCTTCCGGGGTTCCATGTCCTTCGGATCGACGGCGGTCACCGCTTCGTCGATCCGCGCCTCGGCGACCTCGACGTTGGCCGCGTAGTCGCACTGGTCGCAGGCGACGATGGCGTCTTCACCGTTCTGGGCCAGCACCTGGAACTCGGCGCTCGTCGAGCCGCCCATCGCCCCCGTGTCGGCGGCGACGACGCGATAATCGAGCCCCAGCCGCTGGAAGATGCGGTGATAGGCGTCCCGCATCTGCTCGTAGCTCCGGATGGCGGCTTCCTCGCTCACGTCGAAGGAATAGGCGTCCTTCATCAGAAACTCCCGGCAACGCAGGAGCCCGGCCCGGGGTCGCGGCTCGTCCCGGTACTTCATCTGGACCTGGTAGAGGTTCACCGGCAGCTGCCGGTAGCTGCGCACCTCCCGGCGCACCATGTCGGTGATGATCTCCTCATGGGTCGGGCCGAGGTGGTAGTCCCCGCGCTTCCGGTCCTGCAGCCGCAACAAGGTGTCGCCGAAGGCATCCCAGCGGCCCGTCTCCCGGAAGTAGTCGGCGGGCAGAAGCGCCGGCATCAACACTTCCAGGGCGCCCGCCGCGTCCATCTCGTCCCGGACGATCCGAGCCACCTTGTGCAGGACCCGCATGCCCAGCGGGAGGAACTCGTAGAGCCCAGCCCCGATCATCCGGACGAAGCCGCCCCGCAGGAGCAGTACGTGGGAAGGGGTGGTGGCTTCCTTCGGAGCTTCCTTGAGGGTGGCGATGAAGGACCGGGTGAAGCGCATGGCGCGCTTCTAGCAGGCTTTGGACGGTGTGGAGAATCGGGTCGGGGTGGCGCCTCCGGAGATCGGGCCACCCCGCTTCCGGCTCCCTGCTAGAGTGCGGGCGACGACTTCCCAAGGGGAAGCGGAGGTACGACGTGAGCGAACGATTCCTTGGCATCTCGGGGCTCGTGGCCCTGGCTTGGGCGGCCGCCGCCCCGGCGACGATGGTCGGCTGCGGCGACGACGGTGGGGGCAACGGCGAGCCCGAGAGCATCGGCGAATCCCTCGTGGAATCTCGGCAGGCCTTCGCCGTCGCCGCCTGCGGCTGCTTTTCCGAGCTGAGCGAGCCCTACGACACCCAGGGCGCCTGCATCGCCGACCTCGACGTCAGTCCGGCGGCGGGGGCGTGCTTCGCGGATCGGGTGGACGAGATCGACGGCGCCGAGGCCGCCCTCCGCTGCGAACGGGACGCCCGGCAGGCTTTCGTCGCCTGCGTCGAACAGGACACCTGCTCCGGGGCAGGGGCCTGCGAGACGGCCTTCAGCAGCACCCTGAACGATGACTGCCCCCGTCCTTCCGGCGCGGCGGAGTCCGCCCTGGCCGCCGCCGCTGCGGAATGCCTCGGGGACGGCGGCGGCAACAACGGTGGTGGCGATGGACAGCCGGACGGCGTCGGCGCCTGCCCCCAGCGGGTCAGCACGGCGAACATCGGGGACACCATCTCCGGGAGCACCGCCGACCTGGGGGACGACTACGAGATCCAGGCCGGGGACGTGGAAGGCTGTCCCGGAGCCGGGGCGGGGGCCCCGGACGACACGATCCGATTCACCGCGCCCGCGGCCGGGGAGTTCGTGCTCTCCCTCGACGCGGGGGCGACGACCTTCCCCGCGATCATCTACACCACCAGCGATGGCATGTGCCCGGCCGCTTCCGGGCGGGTCGTGCCCGGGGTGTGCTCGACCCGGGGCGGGACCACCAGCATCGTGCTGACCGCGCCCGCCGCGAACGCCGTCG
>DAPKRP010000449.1:0-1525 GCA_031800515.1 Polyangiaceae bacterium LLY-WYZ-14_1
GTTTCGCAAGGGCGCCGGGGCGGCCGTCGAGGCCGGGGCGGACGACGACGACGACGACGGGTCCGCCGGGGGGATGGCGTCGAAGGGCCGGAGTCGGCCTCCCGGCCCGACCGCCTCCGCGGCGACGAAGGCGAGATCCACCGGTCCCGGGCCCGGTTCGGAGCCCCCGTCGAAGAAGGCCGCCGGCACCTCCACCAGCTGGCCCCCGCCCTCGACGACGGCGGCGGCGAGCTCCGGGAGGGCTGGGTCGACGAGGACCCGCTGCCCCGGCCGAACCTCCCGGGCCGCGCGCCGGGCGAGGAGGCGGGCCGAGGCCGCCGTCGGGACCGGCATCGTCGCGTCCGCCGAGTCCCCTGCCGCCGTCGGGCCCGGGGCCCGAAGCCGGTCCCCTGGAGCGTGGTCCGTCAACGGTTCCGGGCGGCGTCGATGCGCTCGACGAAGCGGTCGAAGAGATAGCGGGCGTCGTGGGGACCGGCGCTCGCCTCCGGGTGGTACTGGACCCCGAAGGCCCCGGAGTCGTCGTGGACCAGGCCCTCGTTGGTGCCGTCGTTCAGGTTGACGTGGGTCGGGCGGGCCTTGCCCGACAGGGAGTCCAGGTCGACGACGAAGCCGTGGTTCTGGGTGGTGATCTCGACCCGCCCGGTCTCGAGGTCCTTGACCGGCTGGTTGAGGCCCCGGTGCCCGAACTTGAGCTTGTAGGACGAGCCGCCGAGGGCCAGGGCCAGGACCTGGTGCCCGAGACAGATCCCGAAGGTGGGCTTCTGACCCAAGAGCTCCCGGACCGTGTCGATGCCGCCGGTGACCGCCGCCGGGTCCCCCGGGCCGTTCGACAGGAAGATGCCGTCCGGGTCGAGGGCCAGCACCTCCTGCGCGGAGGCGGTGGCGGGCACCCGGGTCACCCGGCAGCCGGCGTCGACCAGGTTCCGGAGGATGGCGCGCTTGACCCCGAAGTCGATGCAGACGACGTGGCGGTCGGCGTCCCCCCCGCCCCCGAGCGCGGTGGGACCGGCGCCGGGCCGCCAGGGACCGTTGCCCTCGGTCCAGGGGCTCGCCTGGGCCACGGTGACCTCTCGGGTGAGGTCGCGGCCGGTCATCGGCTCCGCCGCCTGGGCCCGGTCGTGGAGGGTGGCCGGGTCCTCCGTGCCCATCGCCGCCATCTGCGCGCCTCGGTCCCGGATCGCCCGGGTCAGGGCGCGGGTGTCGACCCCGGCCAGGGCGACGACCCCGTGCCGCCGGAGGTAGTCCGGGAGCGCCTCCGTCGACCGCCAGTTGCTGGCCAGGGGGGAGAGCTCGTGGACGACGAAGCCCGCGACGAAGGGCCGCTCCGTCTCGTCGTCTTCCGCGTTGGTGCCGACGTTGCCCATCTGGGGGGCGGTCATGGTCACGATCTGGCCGCAATAGCTCGGGTCCGTGAGCACCTCCTGGTAGCCGGTCATCCCCGTGGTGAAGACCGCCTCGCCGACGGTCACCCCCGGGGCCCCGACGGAGACGCCGTCGAAGCGGGTCCCGTCGGCGAGGACCAGGT
>DAPKRP010000450.1:0-3991 GCA_031800515.1 Polyangiaceae bacterium LLY-WYZ-14_1
CCTGGCGGAGGTCGTCTATGGGGGTCGGGTGGAGACCGACGACGGAACCCCCCGGGCGAACGCCCTGGTGACCTTCCGGTCGTCCCGGATCGAGAGCCAGGCGGCGGGTACCGTCGGCACGGTGGAGACCACCGTCCGAACCGGCGAAGACGGCAGCTTCGAGCTCGTCCTGTTCGCCGGGGACTACACGGTGGTCGCCCAGGCGGCCAGCAGCGCCCGGGCCGCGGTGCTCCAGCAGAACGTGCGGATCGGACGGGACATGGCGACGAGCGAGGTCCGGGGGCAGGTCTTCGTCCTGCCGAGCCGCGGCACCCTCCTCGGGACCGTCACCTCGACGAATGGAGCCCCGGTCAGCGGGACCCGGGTGGAAGCCCGGGCGCTCAACTCCGTCGTGCCGGCGATGGACGTCGACCTGACCGACGCGGCCGCCTTCAACCGCTCCGGGGATCCCCAGGTGACCGACGCCGAGGGGCAGTTCAGCTTGCTGCTGGACGAGGGGCTCTACGACCTCATCCTGCGGCCCGCCCCGGGCAGCGGCTTCCCCTGGCAGCGGGCCCTCCAGGCGGTGGGGTCCGGGGCGCCCACCCTCGACCGGGCGCTGGTCGTTCCCGGTCCGGTGTCCTTCCCCGGGGTGCTGACCGGCCACGATGGGGAGCCCCTGGCCGGCGCCGAGGTCACCGCCTACGGCGAGGTGGACGACGAGGCAGGCCGGCGCCTGGTACCGGTGGGGAAGGGCAGCACCGACGCGACCGGCGCCTACGAGATCCTGCTGCCGCCGGACCTCTGAGCCCGCCGCGGCAGCCCGCCTGGATCGAAGGGCATGGTCTCGGAGGGGCTTGGTCTCAGAGGGGCCCGTCTCAGACCGCTTGGTCTCGGGCGTGCTGGTCGCCGCCCGCCGGGCGTCGTCGGAGCGGATGGCGTCCCAGGAAGGCCATCCAGAAGACGGCGCCCATGGACATCCACCCCGGCCAGTTCCCGAGGGCGGTGTAGACCGTGTCGTCGTCGAGGAGAGGCACCTCGGCACGCAGGGTCTCCTGGGTGAACACCCCGGAGTGATCGATGACCCGACCCACCGGGTCGATGAAGGCGGACACCCCGCTGTTCGTCGACCGCACCATCGCCCGGTGGTGCTCGACGGAACGCAGCTTGGCCAGGGCCAGGTGGATCCAGGGCTCCTGGGTGTCGCCGAACCAGGCGTCGTTGGTCAGGTTCACCAGGAGGTCCGGCGACCCGGTGCGGACCGCGCCCCGCACGAAGGCCGGCAGGATGTCCTCGTAGCAGATGAGAACGGTCATCCGGACGCCGTCCAAGACGACCGGGCGGACGTGACTGCCGGGCACGAAGCGGCCGCTGTTCGGGGAGATCTCGTAGAGGACCGGGAGCTCGTCGCCGAAGGGGATGTACTCGCCAAAGGCCAGGAGGTAGGTCTTGTCGTAGGTGCCGAGGACCCGCTTGTCCGGATCGATCAGGAACGCGGTGTTGAACGCCCGAGGCTCCCCCCGGTGCTCTCGCCGGGACAACCCCCCGAAGAGCAGGGCGGTCTCGACCGGGTCGAGGCCGTAGCGAAGGGACAGGTCGACCTCGTCCTCGGGAATGAACCAGGAGTAGCCGGACTCGGGCCAGACGACGAGGTCCGGCGGTCCCCTGTCCGGGTCGGACTGGGCGTCGACGCTGGCCCGGAGATGGCGCCGCAGCCCCTCCCGGGGGTCGGCGCGTTTCTCCGCGATGCCCATGCTGGCCTGGACCATCGCGACGTCGAGGGTTTCCGCCGTGGCCACCCGGGCGTCCACCTCGGCGATGCGATAGGCGCCGTAGCCCAGGGCGAAGAGCAGCGCCCCGAGCCCGACGGCGGGTCCGATCCGGGGCAGGGGCTCGCCCCGGAGCCGTGCCCGGCCGAGCTCGTAGAGCGCCCCGTTCACCGCGGTGGCGATGGCGCTGACCAGGAGGGGACCGCCCAGGTCCGCGACCTGCATCAACACCGGCAGTCGGTGGAAGCTGGCCCCGTAGTAGTAGGGGAACAGCATCGGATAGACGAGCTCCGCCGTGGCCAGGGCGGGGATGGCGGCGATGGTCGCGGGAAACCCGTTCCCCCGAGCCCGGTACCAGAGCCAGGCGAACAAGCCGAACAGGCCCGCCTGGTAGAGAAACAGCACCGCCGCGAAGGCGATGGACAGGGCCTTCCCGAACCCCCCGAAGACCTCGATGGTGTCGACCAGCCAGTGATAGCCGCCCGCCATCGCGGCGAACCCAAACCAGAGGCCCAGCCCGATGGCGGCCCGGTTGGTAGGCCGCGGCTCGAGGTCCAGGGCGACCATCATGGGAATGAAGGCCACGAAGGCCAGAGGCCAGAGGCCGAACCCGGAGAACCCGAGGAACGACAGGCAGCCGCTCGCGACGCACAAGGCGGTTCGCAGGAGGCGGACGCGCCTCGAGGGAGCGGCGGGCGGAGAGGACGTCTCGCTCACGGTTCCGTTCCGGGGGGCTCGAGGCTCGACGAGGGACGCGCTGGCGCGCCGTCAGCGGCCGAGGGCGCGGCGCACCTTATCCAGCAGCTCGTCCTTTTTGAAGGGCTTCGTCAGGTAGCTTCGCGCCCCGGCGTTGATGCCGGCGATGACGTCCTGGGAGCCGTTCTTCGCGGTGAGCAGGATGACCGGGATCCGCGCCATCCGGGGGTCGCGCTTGAGAAAGCGGGAGAGCGTGAGCCCGTCCATCTTCGGCATCATGACGTCGGAGACGATGGCGTCCGGAAGGAACCCGTTCCGGAGATGGTCCAGGGCTTCCGTTCCGTCGTGGGCGACGGTCACCTCGGCGAGCTCGCCCAACATCAGGGAGAGCATCCGAGCGAGCTCCCGATCATCGTCGATGACCAGGACCGATGGGCGCGTCGCCATGGTCCGAGAATTCCACGCCCCCGGCGGGCCGGCAACCGCAGCCACTGCGCGGAAAGGCGCCCCTTCCCGGCGGCATGGGGAAGACCTTCAGCGGGACGCCCGAAGCCGTTCCAGCATCCGCCGGGGGGTGTCCCGAGTCATGGTGCTGAGCCCGTCCTGACCGAGGAAGGGAGCGCCGGCGGCGAGCAGATCCGCGACCAGGGTGAAGCTCCTCGGGTAGGCCCCCGTCTCGAGACGCTCGAGGAAGTCGGGAAAGTGGTGGACCATGTAGTGCCAGCGTCCCCGAGGGGCCTTCGGGATCCGACGGTGGCGGATGGTGCGGACCAGGATGCTGCGCTCGTCCGTGGGCAGCGCGTCCATGTTCGCCACGAACGCGTCGGTGTAGGTGAAGAACTGCTCCGCGTTGGAAAAATAGACCACGCGCACGGGGACGCCGAGGCGGGTCGCGCTCCCGGCGACCTCCTGCAGGACCTCCGGGCTGGTCACGTCCCCGGTGCGGGCGACGACCCGATCGGCGCGAAACAAGTCCCGGACGTGACGGAAGAGCCCCGGGTCCCCGAGCCAGCTGACCGCCCTCCCCTCCCAGCGCATCCGCTCGACCCGGTCGAGGTAGGTGTGCCAGGCGGCGTGATGGCGTCGAAAGATCTCGAGGGCGGTGTCCCGGTCCGGGTCGTCCGCCAGCGCCTCGGCGAGGAGACGGCGGGTCTCGGCGGCCTGGTCGGGATGGAACCGGGCGATCAGCCCCTCGGGATCGTCCGTCGCCCGGAGGAGGGCGCCGTAGACGCGATGGACAGCGCGGATCCGCGCGTCGAAGTCGACCAGGTAGAGCACCTCGGACCGAGCCATCGCGGCCATCGTGTAGTTCTGGTCCGAGCCCACGCCGAGATAGGCGCCGCCTAGGCCCACGAGGTGGGGGCGGAGCAGGTCCTGGCGCCACTCGTTGCTCCGGAAGTAAAAGCGCTCGGTGCGCGGGGTGTCCTCGTTGGGGATACCCTCGAGAAGGGCCCGCT
The DNA here is from genome assembly GCA_031800515.1 of Polyangiaceae bacterium LLY-WYZ-14_1. Classification (GTDB taxonomy): domain Bacteria; phylum Myxococcota_A; class Polyangia; order Polyangiales; family DAPKRP01; genus DAPKRP01. The sequence continues at coordinate 3,902 of DAPKRP010000450.1, forward strand.
GGTCGGCGGCCAGGGGGACCATCTCCAGGGGGCGGTCGGAGGACGGGCGACCCCGTCTCCCGGAGGCCGCCGGCCTGGCCGGGGCCCCGT
>DAPKRP010000451.1:0-3408 GCA_031800515.1 Polyangiaceae bacterium LLY-WYZ-14_1
CTGCTGCTCACCCCGGAGACCGTCGGCCCAGCGGTGGAGGTGGTCCGGGGACGCCTGCTCCCGGACGACGCGGACGCGCCGGGGGCCGAGCCGGCGGTCTTCCGCCTGCCCTGCGTCGCCCGGTCCCGGGGCACCGCGATCCTGCGCGTCGAGGCCCGGGGATACGCCTGCCCGCCCGGAGACGACCCGGACGCCCCCTGCCGAGAGGTCGTCGCCGTCGCCACCGCCCGACTCCACGTGGACCGGCCCCCGGAGCCATGAGAGGGTGTCGAGGAATCCCTCGCGAGAGACCCTGACCCCATCCGGGTCGGGGAGCGCGCTTCCCGAACCCGCCTCTACGGCGACTCCCGCATGCTTCGACGCTCCCGTCGTTCCATCCGGTCCCTGTCCGTCCCGATCGTTTTGACGTCGGTGGCGGTGCCCCTGAGCATCGCCTTGTTGGTCGCCTGGACCGTGGTCCTCGCCCGGGGGCTGGCGGCGGAGCGCGAGGTCGGCGGGCTCGACATCGGTCTCCTGGTCGCCGGCGTGGTGTCCTTCCTGGTGATCATGGGCGTCCTGGTGACCTTCGCGGTCTTTCTCGCCCGGGAGATCCTAGAAGTGCGGCGGCAGGATGGGTTCATCGACTCGGTGACCCACGAGCTCAAAAGCCCGCTCGCGTCGATGAAGCTCTGCCTCCAGACCCTCGCCCGGCCGAATCTCGGCGAGGACAAGCGACGAGAGCTCCGGACGATGATGCTGGAAGACCTGGACCGGCTCTCGACCTTCATCGACGACGTCGTCGAAGCCGGCCGCCTCGCCGACGCCGCCGGGGGCATCCGGTTGGAGGTCGTCGACGTCGAAGCGATGATCCGGGAGACGGTGCGGACGGTGGCGGCCCGGCACCACGCTCCGGAAACCTGCGTCCGGGTGGAGATCGACGGGCCAGACGGCGAAACGCCCGACGCCCCCGCCGGTGCCGCCCCCTCCTCGGACTCGTCGGACCCTCCACCGGCGTCGTCGCTCACCGTGCGCACCGACCGGGACGCCCTCGAGACGGTGCTCCGGAACCTGCTCGACAACGCCCTCAAGTACTCCGGCGGAGACCCCGAGATCACCGTCCGGGCCTGGCTGGAAGGCGCCGGAAACCAGCTCGTCCTCGAGGTGGCGGACCGGGGGATCGGCATCCAGGCCAAGCACGTCCGCCGCATCTTTCAGCGATTCTACCGGGCCCCGGGAGAAGAGGTCCGCCAGCGCAAAGGCACCGGCCTGGGCCTCTTCATCGTCCACGCGCTGGTGCGGAACCTCGGTGGCCGGGTCGACGCCCGCTCCCCGGGCGAGGGGGAGGGGACGGTGTTTCGCGTGGTGCTTCCCCGGGGGAAGATGGCGTGACGGAGGCCCCGAGCGCCGGTGCCCCGCCGCCCCCGGACGGCGAGCACGAACCCGAGGCCACTGGCCGGGAAGGGTCGACGGACGCCGCCGGGCCGGAGGATCCCGTCGAATCCGACCGGCACCGGGACGGCGGCTCGGGAGACCGGCTCCTCGTGGTCGAAGACGAGGCCCATATCGCCGCCGGCCTCAAGCTCAACCTGGAGCTCGAAGGCTATCGCGTCGAGCTTGCCAGCACGGGTCGGGAGGCCGGCGCGCTCCTGCTCTCGGACCCGGGCTTCGACGCGATGATCCTCGACGTCATGCTGCCGGACGTGAGCGGCTTCGACCTGTGTCGGCGGCTCCGGGACGCAGGCAACTACATCCCGGTGGTCATGCTGACCGCGCGCACCCGCTCCGCCGACCGGGTGGCCGGGCTCGAGGCCGGCGCCGACGACTATCTGCCCAAACCCTTCGAGCTCGAAGAGCTGCTGGCCCGCGTGCGCTCCGTGCTGCGGCGGCGTCGCTGGGAACAGCGGGAGGAGCCCGAGGCCCACCGCCCGACGGAGCGGGTGCTGCGCTTCGGGCGCGCCCTCGTCGACTTCGAGACCGCCGAGGCCCAGGTCGACGGTCGTCGGATTCATCTGACCCGCCTCGAGCGGGACCTACTGGAGTTTTTCGCCCGGCATCCTTCCGTCGTTCATACCCGGGAGGAGCTTCTCGCCGAGGTCTGGCACGTCGGCGCGTCGACCGGCCGAACGGTCGACAACTTCATCTCCCGGCTGCGCCGCCACTTCGAAGAAGACCCGTCGAATCCACGCCACTTCATCTCCGTACGGGGAACCGGATATAAGTTCGTTCCCGAGGGCGCGGCCCGGGGAAAAGGCGTTCTGGATCGCCTCTCCCGGGAGCCATGACGAAACCGTGACCTAGCTTGACGGAAGGATGACGGTGAACGCCGCCCCCGGCGGCTATCCCATCGTCATGCCTGACGGAAGCGTTCCCGACCTGCCCTCCCAGGGGTCGCCGGCGGCCCCGACCACGCCCGAGCCCGCCTCGAAAAAGGCCCTCGACAAGCTGCCCTTCGTGTTGGTCCATCTGCTGCCCCTCGGGGCCTTCTGGTCCGGCGTGACGGTGGAAGCGGTGGTGTGCTGTATCGCCCTTTATTTCGTCCGCATCTTCGGAGTCACCGGCGGCTATCACCGGTACTTCTCCCACCGGACCTACAAGACCAGTCGGGTCTTCCAGTTCCTCCTCGCGTTCCTCGCCCAGACCAGCTCCCAGAAGGGCGCCCTGTGGTGGGCCAGCCATCATCGTCGGCACCACCGCTATTCGGACCAGGAGCGGGACCCCCATTCCCCGGTGCTTCGGGGTTTCTGGTACAGCCACGTCGGCTGGCTCTACGACGGCACCGAAGAGACCGAGTGGCACCGCATCAAGGACTTCGCTCGGTACCCGGAGCTCGTCTGGCTGAATCGCAACTGGGCCCTGCCGCCGATCCTGCTGGGCTTCACCGTCTGGTGGTTCCTCGGCTGGCCGGGGTTGTTCATCGGCTTCGCCCTGAGCACCGTGCTGACCTGGCACGGGACCTTCCTCATCAACTCCCTGGCCCACGTGGTCGGCAGCCGACGCTACCCGACGGACGATGACAGCCGGAACAACTGGTTCCTCGCGCTGCTGACCCTCGGGGAGGGCTGGCACAACAATCACCACCACTATCAGTCGTCGGCCCGGAACGGCTTCTTCTGGTGGGAGGTCGACGGGACCTACTACGTGCTCAAGGCGCTGAGCTGGGTGGGCCTGGTCTGGGACCTGCGCCCCGTGCCGGAGCACATCAAGCGCGGCGACGCGAAGCCGACCCCCGCCGAGCGGCAGGCGGCCCGGGCCGCCGCCGCGGAGCGCGCCGAGGCCGCCGCGGGCTGACCCCCTGCCCTCGGAAGGGGACCCGGCACGGTGGACGCTCCCCGCCCTCCGTCGGGGACCAGTACCCCTGCTCGGAAGTTCGAACCGGGTTTGCGCCGGCGGACGGTCGCGCTAGACACGCGTTCAGCATGGCCGCCCGCC
>DAPKRP010000452.1:0-1521 GCA_031800515.1 Polyangiaceae bacterium LLY-WYZ-14_1
TGGATGGACGCTTCGCCGCGGAGGTCGACGACGTCCGTGCCCTCCTCGAGCCGGTGATGCGTCACCGGCTGGTGCGTTCCTTCCGGGCGGAGGCCGAGGGGGTCGGCTTCCCGGAGCTCATGGCGAGCATTCGGGACGCGGTCGCCCCGTGAGCGCCCCGTCCGCCGGGCCGTCCCGGGGGACCAGCGCCCCGGGCCCCCTCGACCCCGCCCTGGCCGAGCAGGTCCGGGCCCTCGCCTACCGGGCGCGGACCATCGCCGACGGCGTTCTCAGCGGGGCCCATCGCAGCCCCCATCGGGGGGCTTCCGTCGTCTTCGTCGAGCACCGGGAATACCGACCCGGGGACGACCTTCGCCTCCTCGACTGGCGGGCCGCCGCCCGCACCGACCGGCTGGTGCTGAAGCGCTTCGAGCAAGAGACCCAGCTCAAGGCGCACCTCGTGCTGGACCGGTCGGCCTCCATGGCCTTTCCCGAGTCCCCGGATGCCCCCGGGCGAAAGATCGGGGTCGGGGCAACCCTCCTGGCGGCCTTCGCCTATCTGCTCCTCCGTCAGGGGGACGCGGTCGGAGCGGCGTTTCTCGACGGCCGTCTCGCCGACCCCATCCCGGCCCGGAGCCGGCCCGCCCATCTCGAGGTGTTGCTGCGCTCCCTGGCCGAGGCGGCGGCGCTCCCGGCGGAGGGGGCGGCGCCGGAGACCCGGCTCCGGGCATCGCTGTTCGACCTGGCGGAGCGTACTGGCCGACGCGGGCTCGTGGTGTTGGCGAGCGACCTCCTGGACGACGATGACGGCGCCCTGGACGCCCTCGGATTGATGACCGCGCGGGGCCATGACGTGGTCGTCTTCCAGGTGCTGACCCCCATCGAGCTCGACCTCACCGTCGACGACGCCCCGGCCCGGTATCTGGGGCTCGAGGGGGAGCCCGCCGTCGAGGCGGACCCGTCCGTGCTCGCCGCGGGCTACCGGGCGGAGGTCGCCGATTGGCTCGAGGACCGGCGCCGCCGCTGCGTCGGCGTCGGGGCACGCTGGATCCTCGCCCGGACCGACGCCCCGCCGGAGAACCTCATCGCCCAGGCCCTCGGCCTGGCGGCGGCGGCCCCCCCGGGGGGCGCGGCCAGGACCGGCTGAAGACGAGAGGACCATGGGCTTCGAGACCCCCCTCGCGCTCCTCGGGCTGGGCCTCGCCGCCCTCCCGATCGCCATCCACCTCCTTCGGCGCCGGGACCTCCGTCGACGGACCCTTCCGACCGTCGCCCTCCTGCGTCGGGCGGAACGCCGGGCGGCCCGCCGGGTGCGGCTCGTCGACCTGCTGCTGCTGCTCGCCCGGATGGCCCTCCTGGCTGCCCTCGTCATCGCCGCCGCTGGCCCGACCTGCACCGCCGAGCGGCGCTTCGGAACCGATGGCCCTGGCGCCCTCGCGATCGTGCTCGACGACTCGGCGTCGATGGGACGGCGCCTCCCCGGGGGTGGGACCGCCTGGAGCGCCGCGCTCCGGGAGGCGCGGCAGGCCCTCGCCGCCCTCC
>DAPKRP010000453.1:0-2902 GCA_031800515.1 Polyangiaceae bacterium LLY-WYZ-14_1
GTCGTCGCTCGGGCCGGGCCGGGCCGGGCGTGGATGGCCGGGCCGATGGCGGCCGGGTTCGTTGGATGGAGCCCTTGGGCTGTCGGATCAGGCCTTCCCGTAGCCACTGGGCCAACCGGTCGTGGCGCGCCTGGCGCAGCGTCTGCACCAAGGAGCTCGGCCCCAGCAGCGCCGCAGCGACCGACGGCCGCTCCGTGAGCAGGGTCTCGAGCACCTGGACGTCGTCGATCGGTCGAGTCGAAGGATGGACCAGCAGCGCCGGCGCCCCGGCCGCCGCCTCCGGGCACGATCGCAGGATCGCCGTCGCCGCACGAAGGTCGGTCCCCTGAACGGTGGGGTCGTCGTCGAGGATGCCTTCGAGGGCGACGGCAACGTCCACACTGGCCGCCGCGCGGGCCCGCGCGAGGAGCTCGTTGCGGGTGCCCCGCGGCCGACGGCCCCAGGCAGCCTCGTCCGGGATGGTGGTCCCGGCCAGCTCCGAGAGCCGCCGGAAAGACCACGCCCGCACCGGCGCAGCCGCCCGAAGCCGGCCCACGAGCCCCGCCACCGCATCCCGGGCCGACGACCCGTGGGCCACCGACCGCCCCCTGCGCCGATTCCAGCGGACCCATGCGGCGGGGGCCGTGGACCCGTCGCCCACCAGAAACGTCAGCACTGGCTGCCCCTTGGCCCGGCGCCCTTCCTGCCGGTCCAGCTGCCGCACCAGCTCTTCCGCTTCCATCCCCCGGCCTCCTGCTCCGGCTCGAGCTCCGGGTCATCGTATCAGCCGCCCCGGGCCGCCATAACAACGTCTGTCAGTCGTCCAGCCTAAAGGGGATTCGGCGAGTCCGGCGCGCAGCCGCCCCGGTCCACCCGAGCCCTTCAAAGACGGACCAGGGGCTCCGATGGGCAAGCCAGCTTGCCTGGCGTGACCGTCGCTCCGGCGCGCCCGGGTTCCCGGCAGGATTCGACCAGAGGGGGCGCCCGTGAAGATCTCGACGATCCTCGACCACATCGACTCCGGTCACATGGCCCTGCCCGAGTTCCAGCGCGGCTACGTCTGGAATCGGGACCAGGTACGAGGCCTGATGAGCTCGCTCTACCGCCGCCACCCGGTCGGCAGCCTGCTCGTCTGGGTGACCCAATCGGAGGGCGCGCCCTCCCGGGGCGACGGCCAGCTCGCCCCGGGAGTCGTCAAGCTGCTGCTCGACGGGCAACAGCGGATGACGTCCCTCTACGGCGTCCTCCGGGGAAAGCCACCGCGGTTCTTCGATGGGGACGCAGCCACCTTCACCGGGCTGCGCTTCCACCTCGAACGCGAAGAGTTCGCTTTCTACTCGCCGATCAAGATGGGCGACGATCCGCGGTGGATCGACGTCACCCAGCTGATGACCACGGGTCCCGCTTCGGTGATGAGCGGCATCAAGAGCGCCGAGATCGACTCGGACCAACAGTGGGTCTTCATGGAGCGAGTGCAGAAGCTTCTCGATATCCAGAACACCTCGCTGCACGTCGAAGAAGTCAGTGGGCAAGACAAGACCGTCGACGTCGTGGTCGACATCTTCAACCGCGTGAACAGCGGCGGCACGAAGCTGTCCAAGGGCGACCTGGCGCTGGCGAAGGTCTGCGCTTCCCTGCCGGACGCACGCCGCGAAATGAAAGAGTCGCTGGCGACCTGGCGGGAGGCCGGCTTCCATTTCAACCTGGACTGGCTGCTCCGCAACGTGAACACCGTCACGACGGGGGAAGCGCGGTTCCAGGCCCTGCATGACGTCGCGCCCCAGGACTTCCTGCACGGGCTGAAGCATTCGCGCAAGCACATCGATACCCTGCTGAATCTCATCGGAGGGCGTTTCGGCCTGGACCACGGACGGGTCTTGTTCGGTCTGTACGCTTTTCCGGTCATGACCCATTATCTGGAGCGCCGGGGCGGAAAGCTGTCGGACGACAAAGAGCGGGATCGGCTGCTTTTCTGGTACCTCCAAGCCGCCATGTGGGGGCGCTTCTCGGGGTCTACGGAAACCTTGATCAATCGGGACCTGGAGCTCCTGGAAGACATCGACCAGGGGCTTTCCCGCCTGCTCGAGGAGCTGCGGCTTTGGCGCGGGAGCCTCCGGGTCGAGCCCGAGCATTTCGCGGGCTGGAGCCTTGGCGCGCGCTTCTATCCGGTGCTCTACCTGCTGACCCGGGTGCTCGACGCGCGGGATTGGGGCAATGGGCTACCCCTGAAGCACAACCTGCACGGGAAGATGAACCAGCTGGAAGTCCATCACGTCTTCCCCAAGGCCCGGCTCTACGCCAGCGGCTTCAGCAAGTCTCAGGTCAACGCGGTCGCGAACTACTGTTTCCTGACCAAGGAAACGAACCTTCACATCAGCGATCGGGATCCCGCGACCTACCTGGCCGAAGTCGAATCGAAGCACCCCGGGGCGTTGGCCTCCCAGTGGATCCCCAGGGATCGGGAGCTCTGGTCCGTCGACCGCTACCCCGATTTCCTGGCCGCCCGGAAAGAGCTGCTGGCGAACGCGGCGAACACGTTCCTGGCCGAGCTGCTCCACGGCGACGACGAGCTCCTGGGCGCGTCCCGGTCCCCCGGACCCGTCGAAGCCAACATCCCCGGCGGCGTCGAATCCGGTGACGAAGAGCGCGCCCTCCTCGAGCTCCGGGATTGGGTCACCGCTCGAGGTCTGCCGGAAGGCCGTTACCTTCACGAGCTCCTCGACGACGCCGACCGGCCCGTCGCCGTGCTCGATCTCGCCTGGCCAGATGGGCTCCAGGTCGGCCTGAGCCGGCCCGTGGCCGTGCTCCTCGACGAGACCAGCGACGTCATCGCCGCCGCCAACCGAGCCGGTTACCTGGTCTTCACCTCCCCGTCCCGCTTCCAGCAGCACGTCGACCGCGACGTCCTCAACCACGCCGACGC
>DAPKRP010000454.1:0-5665 GCA_031800515.1 Polyangiaceae bacterium LLY-WYZ-14_1
CCGAGGCCGTCGACAAGGCCTCGGCGGCGTCCTCGTCTCGACGGGCCTCGGCGGCCCGCGCCTCTGCCCGCCGCTCCGCGTCGAGGCGCGCCCGGGCGTCGTCCGCCGATCGCCGGGCCTGAGCCAGAAGGTCGATGGCCCGGTCGAGCTCGGCCTGGGCATCCCCGCGGCGCTGACCGGCCCGCCGGACCCGTTCTTCGAGCTCGGCGGCGGCGTCCGCCCGGCGGCGACGGTAGGCGTCCCAGCGCATCAGGTCGTCGCCGCGTTCCGGGGGCGGCGACCGTTGGAGCTCCCGCTCGTTCTCTCGCCGGGCCCGTTCGAGGAGCGCCTGGCTTTCCTCGAGCAGCGCGGTGGCGGTGTCGAGGGCCGCCCGGGCCCGACGGTAGGCCTCCCGGGCCTGGCGGAGGTCCACGTCCCGGACCCGGGCGAGGGCCTGCGGTCGGATGCGGCGGTCCCGGGGACGGGTCATGCCGTCGTCGACACCCCGGGGGTTCGGGTCATCGCCGCACCGCCTCGAACAAGACGACGACGGCGTCCCCACCCTCGTCGGCGCTGGGCGACCAGTCGCCGGTCAGGGGGGCCCCATCCATCGCGGAGACGACCCCGGCGGCGTTGGAGGTGAGGTCGACCCGGCCTCGGAGGGATACGATCCGCCGTCGGTCGTCGAAGGTCCGGAGGCGTGCCTCGAGCCCGAGGGTCGCCGCGGCATAGCCGGCTTCGCAGGCGGCGCGACGACAGCCCGGGCCGCAGCTCTCCGCCAGCGCGGCCCGCTCGTCCACCCAGGCGTCGAGGGCGGCGCAGCCCACCCGGTCCGCCAGCAGGGCGGCGACGGAGGCCGCATCCACCGCGTCGAGACGGGCGACCAGGGTCGCCACGGCGAGCTGGCCGAGGGGCAGGTCCATGGTCAGGGGCTGCAGGTCCGCGACGCTGGTCGCCAGCATCCAGGTGACCGACGCTTCGTTGACCATCGCCGGCAGGGAGACGAGCAGGCGGTCGTCGTCTTCCCCGACCGAGACCTGCGTCGCCTCGACGCTCATCGTGCTGCTGGCCCCTAGGTCCACGGTTGCCTCGCCCGCGACGGAGACCGTCGCGAGGCCGTCTTCCAGGGTCGCGGCGAGCCAGTCCGCCGCGGCCGTCGGCCCCTCGACGGCGGCGGCGAGGGCGCTGGCGAAGGCATCTTCCCCGCCTGCGGAGCGCGCCTCCGCCAGCGCGTCGAGGGCCGCGTCGGCGTCTTCTTCGGAACGTAAGACGCCCTCCAGGGCGTCGAGGACGAGGGGGGCCTCGCCCCCCGCCGCGGCGACGGCGGCGTCCGTCACGTCCCGGACTCGCTCCCCGACCCGAGCCGGATGGGCGTCGCCGCGGAGGACGACGTTCAGGTCGAAGCGCCCATCGACGACCACGGGCAGGTCTTCGAGGGGGACCCGGGCGTCGACGACGGCCCCCTCGTCGACCAGCACCCCGTCCTGGCAGCCGACGGCGAGATGGGGGCGTTCGCCGCCCGCGGGGGCCTCGCCCCGACCGATGGCCAGCAGGGTGTAGCGCCGGGAGGCGGGCAGTCGGGACAAGCGCACCTCGGCGTTCGAGGACGCCACCGTCCGATTGCGGGCCGGCGTCTCCGGGAGGAGCTCCCAGGGTCGGTCGCCGCAGGCTCGGTCGGGAAAGAGACGCAGGTTCCGGACGGCGAGGGCCCGGGAGCCCGTGTACGGGGTCGCCACCTGGAGGTCGCCGACCCCGCCGTCGCTCACCGCGACCTCGAGGCGCGAGGTCGTTCCGTCAGGTGCCCGGGCGAAGACGCGGAAGACGGCGGGCACGTTCCCGGCGACGAGCTCGGCCCGGACGATGCCTTGGGCGTCCGTGGTGGGGGTCAGGCACGAAGAGCGCTCGCCGCCTTCGTCGACGCATTCCCCGGCGACGCTCGAGTCGTGGGCCTCTCCGAGGAGCCCGAGGAGGATGGGAACGCCGCTCACCGGGCGGCCCCCTGGTCGCCGGTAGCTCACGCGGATCGGCGCCGCCTCGCCGTGGACGAGGTCGAGGGCGTCGGTGATGAAGACCAGCTCTGCGTCCGAGCCCGGGAGGCCGGGACCGCCGTCGGGCACGTCCGCGTCCGGCGCCGCGTCGCCGCCGGAGCCGGAGCCGCCGTCGCAGCCGGCGAAGACGCCGGCGAGCAACAGACAGGTCAAGCGAAGAAGCATCCCGCTAAACTACCGGTTCCCGGCTAGCCCGCCAAACCCCGCCGACCGATCGGTCGGGGCCCCGGCGCCGCCCCGAAGGACGTGGTAGCTCCCCTCGGAATGGCGGCCCCCTACGCCCTCGAGATCGGGCTTCGATACCTTCGGTCGAAGAAGAGCTCCGCCTTGTCGGTCATCACCTGGGTCGCCGTCGTAGGGGTCGCCCTGGGCGTCGGTGCCCTGCTGTCGGTGTTGAGCATCACGACGGGCTTCCAGCAGGAGTTCCGGGACAAAGTACTCGGGGTGAATGCCCACGTCCTGGTGCTGAAGTATGGGGTCGATTTCGACGAGTACCGGGAGGTGGTCGCCCAGGCTCGCGCCCGTCCCGACGTGGCCGGCGCCGCCCCATTCGTCATCCACGAGATGATGCTTGCCCAGGGGGACCAGATCGGCGGGGTGCTGGTCAAAGGGGTGGACCCGGACTCCCTCGAGGAGGTGCTCGACCTCCCCCGGTACGTGGTCGATGGGTCCCTCTCCGGGCTTCGGGTGGAGGGAACGATGCCGCCCCTGACCCCCGACGACGTGCTCCGAGACATCGACGGGGCGGGTCCCGGGGTCGGCGGGGACCCGGCGGATCCGGTCGGTAGCATCGACCTCGATGCCTACCTGGAGAGCCTCCCGGACGCCCCTCCTTCGCCGGAGGACGGGGTCGACGCGACGGGCGCCCCGGGACAGGAACCGACGGAGCTCTCGCCGGATGCCCTCGACGCGCTCCTCGACCGGATCGCCGAGAGCGGCGGGAAGGCCCCGCTCCTCGACGAAGCGAATCGGGACGTGCTCCCCCCGGGCTGGGCGACGGGGCTCGACCAAGGCTCCCCGAGCCCCGGTCCCGGCGCCGCGGAAGGCGGGTCCTCCGCCCCGGAAGCACTGGACGCCGGCCGGGGGAGCCTCGGGGACGACGACGTCGTCCGGGCGGAGGCGGAGGGGGTCTTCGAGACCCTGCCGGAGGTCGACGTCCCGACGCCGGAGGAGGTCGAAGCCGGGCTCGCCGGAGAGGTCTTCGACCCTGGGGACCTGCCCGACGACGCCTACGAGCGAGAGATCTTCGACGAGGACGCCCGGCTTCTCGAAGAGGAAGAGGGCACCGTCGCGACGGACGACCTCCCGGGCATCGTCGTCGGCGTCACCCTGGCGGAAAGCCTCGGCCTCGGCGTGGGGGACCGGGTCAAGGTGGTGAGCCCCCTGTCCGGCCTGGATGCCACCCTCTGGGCTCCGGAGGCGCGGACGCCGAAGTCCCGGGACTTCCGGGTGATCGCTCTGTTCCAGGCGGGCTTCCAGGAATACGACAGCCGCCTGGTCTACGTCGACGTCCACGAGGCCCAGCGCTTCTTCGACCACGGCGACGTGGTCAACGGTGTGGAGATCACCCTCCACGACCTGGAGCGGGCGCCCTTGGTCGCCCAGGAGCTCGAACGGGAGCTCGGCGGCGGTCCCTTCCACACCATGGACTGGCGGGAGCTCAATCAAAACCTGTTCACCGCCCTCGAGACCCAGAAACAGATCCTGACCCTGGTGATCGCGACCATCGTGGTGGTGGCGGCGTTCAACGTGATCGCGACCCTGATCATGCTGGTGCTGGAAAAGAAGCGGGAGATCGCGATTCTGAAGGCGATGGGGGCCAAGGATCGGACGGTGCTCGGGATCTTCGCCGTCCAGGGCATCGTCATCGGGATCGTGGGGACGGCGCTGGGCCTGATCCTGGGAGCGGCCGTGGTGCTCTACCTGGAACGCTATGAATTCCCGTTGGACCCGAAGGTCTATCTCATCGACCACCTACCGGTGGTCTTCGGTCCGACGGAGTTCCTGGTGACCGGTCTCATCGCCCTCGGGATCTGCAGCCTGGCGACCCTGCCGCCGAGCTGGTGGGCGGCGCGGCTACTGCCGGCGGAGGGCGTCCGCTACGATTGAGCCCCGCTCAGGCGACCCGGGCGGCGGCGGTTCCGTAGGGGCCCGGGGCGACCGGGACGCGAGGTCCCGGCGAAGGAACCGGACGAGCTCGTCCTGGTGGGCGATGTCCACCCGGAGCTCGGCGCACCGCCCGAAGACGAATCGATGCTGGGCGGTCGGCCGGGAGAGGATCTCGAGGCGAAGGGCCCGTCGGGAAATCCGCCAGGTCGTCCCGTCGGAACGCCGGGCGTAGACATGGGCGGCGGTCACCACCGCCTCGGCGTTTTCGATGACCCGGGGAGCGCCGCCCCGGGGAAGCCAGGTCGACCAGGAGACGAAGGACCGGGCCCCGGCCAGGCCGGCGGCGAAGCCCGCGATGCCGGCGGTGAGCATCGCCGAGACGCTCGCGGTGGCGATGCCCGCGACGGCGAGCCCGCCGGCGGAGAGCCAGACCGGCGCCAGGGTCGTCGTCGTCTCGTCCCGAGGCCAGGCGCCGGCGGAGGGAGCCCGCAGTAGGATGGGCTCGCCGCACCAGGAGGCGGGCGTCCGGAAGGCGCCGGCGGGGACGGCCCGGGGGCCCGCCGGCAGCCCGTCGACCCGTTCCCAGCTCGTGGGTGGGACCTGGTCCCAGCCCGGAAGGACGGGGACAAGTCGGCGCCGGGCCTCCGCGAGAAAGGCCTCGACCTGTTCCGCCAGGTCGTAGGGATGGTCCGTCCCGACCCGCACCACCGGGCCGACCACCGTGGTGCCGGGGGCGCCGTCGTCCCCAAGGGTCACCAGAGCGACCGAGGGCCAGGGGTCGACGGCGTGGATCGCAGACAGCTGGTCCCAGGGCAGAGCCACCCGGCCGGCGAGCTTCTGGGGTACTTCGTCATAGACCCAGACGAGCTCGTCGTCCCAGCGCAGCACGTCCTCCGGCAGATGGATCGTCATCGGCGTCGGTCGGAAACGGAGGAAAGCTCCGAAACCGTGGGGTCAGGCGCAGCCTGCGACGTCACTCCCGAGCCACCCCCCGGAGTGGAGCCGGAAACGAGCCAGGGGTGGGCGCGGTCCCCGGGAAGCGGGCTCACGCGAAAACGCCGACCCCGAGGGGTCGGCGTGTGGAGCGGGAAACGAGATTCGAACTCGCGACTTCAACCTTGGCAAGGTTGCACTCTACCACTGAGTTATTCCCGCAAAATGGACGGGAGGGCTACAGCGAGGGGCGCCCCCTGTCAAGTGCGACCCTCTCAGGTGGTACCCCGTTCCGGATCGAAGAAGAGGGGGGCGTCCAGGTCCGACTGGTAGGCCTCCAGGGTGGAGACGACCTCGGCCTGCTCATGGTCGATCGCCGCCAGGTGGTAGAGGGCGTCCCCCTCGTGGACGAGCGGCAGGTTCGTCGCGCCGATGACCAGCCCACCCGCGGGCGCCCGAACGTCCGCCTGGGTCTCCCCGAGGGGATCGCCGACCTGCCCGAGGAGTCCGCCGGGACGCACCCGATCCCCGAGCCGCGCCCGGGTCCGCAGGATCCCCGCCTCCCCCGCGCGCACCCAGAAGCTACGCTCCGCCAC
>DAPKRP010000455.1:0-4940 GCA_031800515.1 Polyangiaceae bacterium LLY-WYZ-14_1
GAGCCGACCGATCACGTGCACCGAAAGCACGAGGGCTGCTCCGACCCAGCCGCCCGGGGAGACGGCGGGCAGGGCGAAGAGCAGGATGCCTAGGGGGAGGGTCCAGTGCACCCGAAGGGGGGCACCCCGGAACCGGGCGACGGTCAGGAGCCCGCGGTCGAACACCGTCTGAACCTAAGGCGTGGCCGAGACCCGCCGCAAGTCGGCCGACGCGCTATGGGAGGGGAATGGATGCCGATGTGATCGTGGTAGGTGCCGGGCACAACGGGCTCGTCGCGGCGGCGGTCCTCGCCGGCGCCGGCCTCCGGGTCCAGGTGCTCGAGGAACGGGAGGTCGTCGGCGGCGCCGCCCGCACCGAGTACCCCTTCCGCAAGGCGCCCGGGGTGGGGGCGTCGACGGGCGCCTACCTGCTCGGGCCGATGCCTCCGGAGCTCCTCGCCGAGCTCGACCTCGAGCTACCCCTGCTGCGACGCGACCCCCACTACTTTCTCCCGACGGAGGACGGTCGCCACCTGCTCCTCGGAAGCGACGACGAGGCCACCCGGACGCAGCTCGAACGCTTCTTCTCCCCGGCGGACGTCGAGGCGAGCGCCCGCCTCGACGCCGAGCTCGCCCAGCTGCGGGAGGACGTCGCCCCCGCCTGGCTCGCCCCGCCGGGGTCGATCGAGGAGACCGCCGAGCGCTACCTCCGACCCGCCCTCCGCTCCGTCTTCGTCGACCTCTGCCGGGGGAGCGTGGGCGACTACCTCGACCGTTTCGGCTTCGCCTCGCCCCTGCTCCAGGCGATGTACGCGGTGACCGACGGCTTCACCGGCAGCGCCGGGGGCTGGCGCACCCCGGGCACCGGGATGAACTTCCTGGTCCACAACATGTGCCGCCTCCCGGGCTCCGACGGCACCTGGATGATCATCCGGGGCGGGATGGGGACGGTGTCCCGTGCCCTCGCCGACTGCGCCCGGCGTCGGGGGGCGGTCATCCGAACGGGGACGCGGGTGGCCCAGGTCGAGGTCGCTGGCGGGGTCGTTCAGGGGGTGGCCCTCGCCGACGGACGGGTGCTGCGGGCGCCCCGGGTGCTGGTGAACGCGGACCCCTTCCGGATGCTGGACGAGCTGCTCGCCGATGCCACCCTGCCGGCGGATTACCGGCAGCGGGTCGACGGCTACCGCCGGGACGGGGTCTCCATGAAGGTGAACCTGTGCCTACGGGACCTGCCGCGCTTCACCTGCCTGCCCGAGCCCCGGGGGCAGCACGGCACGACGATCCATCTGCTGCCCCTGGGCGATGACCCCATCGCCGCCCTGGACGATAGCCACGCCGCCGCGATGGCGGGGCATCTTCCGGAGCGGCCCACCATCGAGTGGTACACCCATTCGAACATCGACCCGAGCCTCCGGGACGAGGCCGGCCGGCACAGCGCCGCCCTCTTCGTCCAGTGGGTGCCCTACGCCCTGTCCGACGGACGTCGCTGGGAGGACGAAAAGGAGCCCTTCGTCGAGCGGCTCCTCGCCATCTGCGACCGCTACGCCCCCGGGACGAGCGCCCTCGTCGACGACGTGTTCGCGCTCACCCCGGCGGACATCGAAGCCCACTTCGGCATCCACCGGGGCCATATCCACCACGTGGACAACACCTTCGGCTTCGCCGATCGGCTCCCCTACGCGACCCCCGTCGACGGCTTGTGGTCCTGCTCCGCGGGCACCCATCCCGGCGGCAGCGTCATCGGCGCCGCCGGCTGGAACGCCGCCCGGGAGCTCCTCTCCAACGGGTGACGCCAGCTCGGCGTCAGCCGCCCGGGGGCGTCTCGACGATCTGCACCCGGGTATTGCCGTCGGTACGGAGGTCGAGGGCGTCCGAGCCGTTTGGGCAGATCTCGACGCCCCGGGGCACGCGGATGTCCAGGTCGATCCGACCGTCCGGGACCGTCACGGTGGCGACCTCGAAGACCGGGCCGTCGATCGCCGCGTCGAAGACCAAGCCGTCTCGGATCTCCCGGCGGCGTTCCCGCTCGTCGTCGTCGTCGTCGTCTTTCCAGCCCTTTTTCCCCCAGCCGCAGTCGTGCTCGATGAAAGCGCGGTAGCGGACGTCGACGGCGATGGTCTCCCGGTCTTCGACGGTGACCTCCACCCGGCCCTCTTGGGTGGCGAGCTCCAGGTGCTCGATGGCCGCCGTGTCCTCGACGGTGAGCTCGAGGGTCTCCCGATCGACGGTCTCCCATTCGCCGTCCGTGCAGCCGGAGGCCCCCGCCGCCATCCCCGTCACCAGCGCAGCCGAGGCGGCGAGTCGGCCCAAAGCCACCGCTCCCCGTCGTCCCATCATCTTCGATGCAGTCGTCCGCATGGTCCCGTTCTCCTTTCGAGCCCGGTTGGTGGACCGCCCCCCCGGGAGCGTTGCGGGAAAAAGCGGTCGAACCGTGGAAGCCGCCCGTCGTCGCCGCTCAAAATAGGGGCAGGCTCTCGGCGTCGCCGCGGCGGGCATCGACGGCTTCCCAGTCGCCCCGGTGCTCCTCTCCGAGGATCCGGCCGGCGGCGGCGATGCCGCTCAGAAAGGCGGCTTCGACCCGCCCCCCGAGGCAGGCGTCGCCGGCGTAGACGACCTGCGCGTCCCGGTCGACGAGGCAGGCCTCGCCGATGGGGTGCTCCACCCGGGCGTAGCGCCAGCGGTGGGCCGCCCGGTAGGTCAAGCGGGGGAGGGTGCTCGCTCCGGTCAGGGCGCGGAAGGCCTCCACCAGGGTGCCGGCCACGGCTTCTGCGTCGTCTTCCAGGTGGTCCCGGCTGAAGTCCGGACCGGCGTGGAGCACCCAGGTCGGCCGATCGGCACGGCCGGGCTTGCTCGCATCCCGGGCGACCAGGCTCAGGGGGCTCCCGGTGCCCTCTTCCACGAAAGCGCTGTCCCAGTCGACGGGGACGTCGTCCTCGAAGGCGACCATGGTCGACCAGCAGGGGGCGACCACCGGCTCCTGACGGAGCCGTTCTCCGAGCATCGGTGAGGCCTCCGCCAGGAGCCGCGCCCCCTGGGCCGGCGGGGCGGTGACCACCACCCAGTCGAAGGGGCCTTCCTGTCGGGCGGGGAGGTCGTCGCCGTCGCCGCCCCGCCCCCCGGCGCCACCGACCTCCGCGAGCTCGAGGGTGCCCGCGCCCCCGGCAGGAAGGTCGAGCACCCGGCTACCGGTCTGCACGTCGAGGTCCGCCGCGAGATGCCGAAGCAAGGCGCTCATGGCGGGGACGCCGACGATCCGAGGCCGGCCGGGCTCCACCGCCTCGGCGAACTCCGGTCCTGAACCGTCGGCGAAGCGCACCGTCCGGGGAGACCACCTCCCGGCGAGCCCTTCGTGCACCCAGGAGCGCACGTATCGGCCGAACCGGGGGTCCTTGACCGTCAGGTACTGGGCCCCGTGGTCGAAGGCGAAGCCCTCGTCGGTCCGTCGGGTCGCGGCCCGCCCGCCTGGACCGCGGCCCTTTTCGAAGACGACGACGTCGAGGCCGTGGTCGGCGAGGGTTCGTGCGCAGGCGAGGCCCGCGAAGCCGGCGCCGACGACGGCCACCCGGGCGCGGCGGGCGTAGGGCGCTTCGGCCGCCTTCCGGGCGTACTTGCGAACGTCCAGGCGCCGGGCGTGCTCCCCCGTCGGCCGGGGACGCACCGTCCCGAGCACCTTTCGGGGCGGCTCGTGGGGGCGGTCGAACAGCCCGAGGCACCACCAAAGCCCTGCGTAGCTGTTCGCGTCCCGGCCATCTAGGGCGTAGCGGTGATTCAGGTCCTCCAGCATCCGCATCGCCCCCGTCGCGTCCGGGGTCCACTGGAGGAGGGCCTTTCCCCAGGTCATCCGGACGTTGTTGTGGAGCTCCCCCTGGGTGAGCAGCCAGCGCTGGGCGGCGTCCCAGAGGCCGTCCCCGGTGCGACCCCGAGCCAGGGTCTCCCAAGAGGGCAGTGCCGGGCGTCGATCCGCCTCGTGGTCCTCCAGCGTGTCCCGGGCCCAGCCCGGCAGGGCCTCCACCCGGTCGACCGCCGCCGTGTGGAAGCACCAGGCATGGCCGAGCTCGCGCCAGACCAGGAGCTCGTCCAGATACTTGTCCGCCCCCTTCGTCTCCGCCGCCGCCGCCTCCCGGGCGATGCGGAAGGGCGAGACCATCCCGTAGTGTAGGTAGGCGCTCATGCGGCTCACCCCGTCCCGCTCGAGGGCGTTGTTCCGCACCTTCGCGTAGCGAGCGAGGCCGCCGCCGTCGACGAAGCGACGCCACCGTGCGTAGCCCGCCCGACTGCCGCCCCGGGTGTGGGCCACGGGAGCGACGGCGTGGTCGATCTCGCACTCGGCCACCAGGGCGGGGAGGTCTGCTTCGGCGAGGTCGACGGGGGTGTAGGGGAGGTCCTTCGGGACGAAGGCCGGGCCGGCGGGGGGAACGTCCTCCCAGAGCCGGCCCAGCCGTTCGTTCCGCGCCTTCTCCGTCGCCTTCCGGAACCGAAACGCCCGGTCCGGGGCCTTCCGAACGAGCCGCATCGGCAGGATGCACGAAGTGTCCACCGCCAGGACCGGGGTGCCCTCGACCCGTTCGGCGAGGGCTCGGGTCCACCGGTCGACCGGAGGCACCGGGAAGTCTTCCGTGATCACGGCGGCGGCCCGCTCGGCCAGCGTGACCAGGTGGGGGCCCCGGTGACCCGGACGTTCGAGGTGGAACGCGTGCCCGATGCCGCGCTCGGCGAGCTCGGCGGCGACGTCCCGGGCCCCTTCGAGGATGAAGGTGTGATGCCGGTCCGAGGCGAAGGGGTAGCGCTCCGAGAGGGCGTGGTAGACGAAGACCGGTTTCCCGAGGGCGCGGCCGAGGGTCAGGGCGACGTCGAGGGCGGGGTTTTCGTGTCCCCGGACCGCCGTGCGCATCCAGTAGACCACCATCTCGCCGTCCGGTCGGACCGGCGCCGGGGAGAGGGCGCGGGTGCGCTCCGCCAGG
>DAPKRP010000456.1:0-6499 GCA_031800515.1 Polyangiaceae bacterium LLY-WYZ-14_1
CAGCTCCGGCAGGTGCTCGGGCGGGTGCGGGAGGCGGTCCCGGAGGCCTCCTGCCTGCTGATCGGCCCGAGCGACCGCCCCGCCCGAGACGCGGGCACGGGGGAGCCCGTCGACCGGCCCCGCACCGCCGACCTGATCGACGCCCAGCGCCGCATCGCGGTCGAGGCGGGATGCGGATTCTTCGACCTGGTCGCCTTCAGCGGGGGTCCCCTGTCGATGGTCGACTGGGCCGCCCTCGACCCGCCCTACGCGGCGCCGGACCTCGTCCACTATACCTACGAGGGCTACCGCCGCCTCGGGGAGGTGCTGACCGACGCCCTCCTCGAGGGCTACGACGATGGCGGCGGCGGTCCCCGCTGAGCTGAAGAGGCGTCGGCTGGGGGAGCGCCCCGGGGGCTTGCGACCAGATGGGGGCGCCTGCCAAAAGGCGGCCATGGTGCTCGCGTCTTCTCTTCGTTTCCGACGGCCCCTCCCAGCGGCGGTGGCCGTCGCCCCCATGCTCGTCCTGCTCGTCGCTGCGGCGGCCCTCGGCGGCTGCCCACGGAAGGACCAGACGCCGGAGCTCGACCGGGCATTGCTCGACCGGTCCATCGCCGCGGGTCGGGCGTTTCTGCTCCGACACCAGACCGAGCGGGGGGACTTCACCTACGAGTACGACGTCGAGTCCGACGAAACGACCCTCGGAGGGTCCCAGGTCCGGCAGGCCGGGGCGCTCTGGGGGCTGGCCCTGCTCCACCAGGCGGAGCCGACGGAGGAGACCCGCAAGGCCATCGAAAAGGGCCTCGCCTTCTGGGAGGAGCACTCGGAGGTCGACGGCGCCCGTCGATGGCTCGTCTACCCCGGAGAGCCGGTGGGCTCGACCGGCACGGTGGCGTTGACCCTGTTGTCCCTGGTCGACTTCCTGCGGGCGGAGCAGCCGATCCCGGAGCGGGACCGCTGGTCGAAGATGGCGGACGAGCTGACCCAGTTTCTGCTGACCCTTCGCCTCGAGAACGGCCACTTCCACGATCGCTATGCCCTGCGAACGGGCCGGGGGATCGGGGACGGCAACCCCTACTACGACGGGGAAGCCCTCCTCGCCCTGGTGAAGACGGCCCGCTACCGGGACCTCGACGAGGCCTTCCGCCCCGTCCTCCTGCACTCGGCGGAGACGATGTTCCAGGATTACGTCGTCGAGGCCCGGAAGCAGGAGGACGACAGCCCCATCACCAAAGGTTTCTACCAGTGGGGGTCGATGGCCTTCCGGGAGCTCTACGACGCCGGCTGGGACGAGGGGGGGCGCTTCGCCCGACGGACGGTCGACATGGCCCACTGGATGATCGACGTCCACCGGACCCTCGACCGCCGGAAGAACACCGCCTATGCCCAGGAGGGCATCGCCACCGCCTACGAGCTCGCCGGGCGCCTCGGGGACGAAGCGGCCCAGAAGAAGTTTCGCCGGGTGATCGAAAAGGCGATGATCAAGCTGACCCGCTGGCAGATCGGCGGCCCCATCCCCAACGAATACGCACGGCAGCACGCCGACGACGGGATGGCCCAGGGGGGCGAGATGAACGCGAAGAGCGATGGCGTGCTGCGCATCGACGTGACCCAGCACCAGATGCACGCCGCCCTGCTCGCCCGCCGCTACCTCTTCGACGGCCCATGACCCGCCCGACGAGCCCTTCCGGGCAGGTCGACCTCCCCCGCGGGGGAGTCCTCGACACCCTCTTCAGTCGAGGTGCTTCGCAAAGGCCTCGAGGAGGGCTTTGTAGAAGAGGTTGCTGATGACCTCGTAGCCTCGGGGGGTCGCGTGCCGGTAGTCCGGGACGGCGAGCGGGGGACGCGCCCGGGCCCAGGCCCGCATCGCTCCTTCGCCTCCCATGGCGGCGAAGGTGTCGAAGAAGGCGCAGCCCTCCCGGGCGGCGGCGGCGCGCTGGGCGGCGATGATGGTCGGGATGGCTTCCAGCGTCTCGACCCGGCCCCGCTCGTTTCGCTGAGCCTGGTCGAGGGGCGCCATCACCAGGCACGCGCGGGACCCCCGGGGGCCGCGCATCCGGCGGATCACCTCGACGAACTCCCGCTCGTAGCGCGGGCCGTCGACCACCGGATCGTCGGCGTCGTTCCCGCCAAAGCCGAGCACCAGGAGAGCCGGGTCCCGGTGGCCGATCTGAGCGCGGATGTGCTCGGGGTCGTAGTTCAGCAGGCGCCGGGCCCGGGCGCCGACGAGGCCGAGGCTGTCGTAGACCACGCCGGGGCCGTCCCGCTCCATCACGACGCCGAAGAGGCGGCTCAACCCGCTGCCCCAGGCCTGCAGCTCGAGCTCGTGGGGCCCATCGGGCACGTCGATGACGTGGAAGGCGCTGGCTTCCGTCTCGCCGGAGGTGTCCAGGGTCTGGGGCTCGCCGTCGTCGACGGTCAGCCGGATCTCCCCGCCGGTGGGATGCTGGAGGTAGAACACCTCGAAGCGGGACACCCGTCCGCCGACGGGGCCCCGATCGTCCGTGGCGAAGGTCGCCGAGGGGCCGACCCGAGCCCGGAACTTCACGCCGCCGTAGCCGTACTGGCCGTCCCGGTCCTGGTTCATCACGAGCTGGCGAAGCTCCCAGTCCCCCTCGGATCCATGGCGCACGTCCCGGTGGGCGTAGGGCATGGTCCCCCGGGCGATGAGGATGAAGCCATGGCCGCCGTCCCCGAAGCGGCGCTGCAGCTTGCGCCGGAGGGTGTAGGTGATGAGGTCCGTCGCGATGCTGGAATCCCCGTAGTGGGCGATCCGGGTCAGGGCCCCGGGGCGATCCCGTCCGGTCTGTTCGAGGGCGTCGAAAAACGAGCGGAGGGCCCCCGGACGTTCGATGGAGACCTCGACCCCGGCGTACTCATCGGGGTCGATGCGAAGCCCGGGAGGGGCCGTCTCCGCCTGGTCATCCCGACGGGCCTGGCCGTCGTCGCCTCGTTCGCGCCGTCCCGCGGCGTCCCCGGGCTCCTCGGCGCCGAGGGCGTCGAGCTCCCGGCTCACCGCCCCTCCGAGAGCTGCCGTCTCGCTCCCGGGGGAGCCGTTCCCGTCTGTGCCGCCCGGGGGGCGGTAGGCACCCCCGGCCCCGGCGAAGGCGGGCAGGCCGCCAGCCGCCCCGAGGTTGTTCGCGAGGCGGGCGAGGGGCACCGGATCCCCGGGGAGCCAGGGGACGAGTCGCTCGACCCCGGCCCGCCCCGAGCGGGGCAGGGCGTAGGTCGCCGCGGCGCAGGCGAGGAGCACGCCCACTGCTGTCGCCAGGTGGCGGAGGGCGGCGCGGGTCTCGGCGCCGGTGCCGGGGGTCCGGCCCCCCGTCGGCCCCGAATCGCCCCCGACGTCCCCGGGAGCTTCCGGGGGAAGCGGGCCAGCGCCGTTACTGGTGCTGCTGATCGTCTCCATGTTGATCGTCCGGATGTCCGCGACCGCGGGAATGGCCGTCAGTGCCGCCCCACCGGATCCTCAGAACTGGAAGTAGATGTAGGGAACCACTTCCGAGGTGGCGACGAGGGCCAGGGCCGCCCCGACCGTCGCCAGCGCCAGCCCCTGCGCCGGGGCGGATGCGCGCGCGAATCGGTCTTCCAGGGACGCGGCCCATCGCCGTGGGCTGTAGTGAGCGGCAAAGGAAAACAGAAGAACCGCTGCCACGCCAGCCGAGACCTGGGCGGTGGAGCTCGTGCCGCTCCAGAGCCGGGAGGCGACGTCGCCGGCGTTCTCCAGGCTCGTCGCCCGGAACAAGATCCGGGAAAAGACGACGAACTGAAGGTTCAATAGAACGAAGCAGGGAATGGCCCACCGGGGCGACGGCTCCCGTCCCCGCACGCGCGTGCGATGCCAGAACCGGTGGCCGACCATCGCCGCCGCCTGAAGCAGGGCGTAGAAGACGAAGGTCCAGGCGGCGCCGTGCCAGATGCCGATGAGAAACATCGTGATCCCCAGGTTCACGTAGGCACGCCAGGGGGCGCCCCGGGACCCCCCCAATGGGAAATACAGGTAATCCCGCAGCCAGGAGGACAGGGTCATGTGCCACCGACGCCAGAAGTCGGCCGGATTCGTCGCGGCATAGGGCCGGTCGAAATTTTCCGGCAGGCCGATCCCCATCAGCAATGCCGAGCCCCGGGCGACGTCCGTGTAACCGCTGAAATCGCAGTAGAGCTGCATGGTGAAGGCGTAGAGCCCGATCACGGTCTCCGTCGCCGTGTAGGCCTCCGGGTTTCCGAACACCCGGTCCACCAGGTTGACCGCGAGATAGTCGGCGACGGCGACCTTCTTGGTCATCCCCAGGGCGATGAGAAACAGGCCCCGCCCGACCCGGTGCCGGTCGAGCCAGGGCCGGGCGTCGAGCTGGGGAAGCAGCTCCCGGGCGCGCACGATCGGGCCGGCGACGAGCTGGGGAAAATAGGTGACGAAGGAGGCGAACTGCAGGGGATTCTTCGTCGGCGCGAGCTGCCCCCGGTAGACGTCGATCGTGTAGCTGAGGGTCTGAAAGGTGTAGAAGCTGATCCCGACCGGCAGCAGCACGTCGAGGACCGGCGGCTCCCAGCGCACCCCCGCGGCCAGGGCGAGCACGTCGGCGACCGCCTGGCCGGCGAAGTTGAAGTACTTGAAGACGCCGAGGAGGCCCAGGTTGCCGACCAGGCTGGCGCCGAGCCAGGCCCGCCGGACCGCCGTCGACCGGCTCCGACCGATCCACCAGCCGGCGGTGAAGTCGAGCACCGTCGACCCGAGGATCAGGACGATGTAGGCCGGGTGCCAGGCCATGTAGAACAGGCACGAGGCCGCGAAGAGAAACCCCAGGCGGGCCCGCCGCCGCCCGGCGAGGAGCCACCAGATGGCGACGGAGATCCCCAGGAACAGCAGATAGTCGAGGCTGTTGAAGAGCATCGAAGGGGGGCGACGCCGACCGACGGGGACGGGGCGGCAAGCTGCCGGTGGCTCGGGCGCCGGATCTAACCGTCGGGACCGGGCCACGCCATCGCCGGTTCCCCGGCGACGGGGTTGTGCGTCGGTGGCTCGGTGGTATCCCCCGGCCGTGGCAGCGTCCGCGGACTCCATCCCTCCTCGCCGCGACCTCCTCGTCTCCGACCCCGTCGCCGCCGTCGACCTCGGCTCGAACAGCTTTCACCTGCTGGTGGCCCAGCGGGTCGACGGGGAGCTTCGGCTGGTCGACCGGCTCCGGGAGCGCGTCGCCCTGGCGGCGGGCCTCGACGCGGAAAAGAACCTGAGCCCGGCGGCGGTCGAACGGGCCCTCGCCTGCCTGGGGCGCTTCGGGCAGCGGCTCGCCGACTTCCCGACGGGCAACGTTCGGGCGGTGGGGACGAACACCCTCCGCCAGGCGCGGAACGGCCGGCAGCTTCTCGAGCGGGCGGAGGCGGTGCTCGGCCACCCGATCGAGATCATCAGCGGCAAGGAGGAAGCCCGGCTCGTCTACCACGGGGTGGCCAGCACCCAGCCCGCGGCGCCGAACCCCCGGCTGGTCGTCGACGTCGGCGGTGGCAGCACCGAGTGCATCGTCGGCAGCGGAGACGACGTGATCGAGGCGGACAGCCTGTTCATGGGATGCCTGAGCTATTCCCTTCGCTATTTTCCGGGGGGACAGATCACCAAGGCGGGGATGGACGAGGCCTGCCTCGCCGCCTCCCTCGAGTTCAAGACGATCGAAAAGCGTTTTCGGGCGGTGGGCTGGAAGACGGCCCTCGGCTCCTCTGGGACGGCCCTCGCCTTGGCCGAGGTGGGCCGCGCCTTCGAGCCGGACATCCTCGGGCTCACCGGCAAGAGCCTGCGAAAGATCCGAAAGCACCTGATCTCCGTCGGTCACGTCGAAGGGATCGGGCTGCCCACCCTCCAGGAGGATCGGAAGCCCGTGCTCCCCGGGGGCGTCGCCATCTTCTCCGCCCTCTTCGACGTCCTCGGGGTCGACCGGCTTCACCCCAGCCAGGGGGCGCTGCGGGAGGGGGTGATCCACGACCTGCTCGGTCGCATTCACCACGAGGACATCCGGGAGCGGACCATCGACCAGTTCGCCCAGCGCTTCCAGGTCGATCGAGAGCAGGCCGCCCGGGTCGAAGCCACCGCCGTGGCCCTCCTGGAGCAGGTCGCCAAGGCCTGGGGCCTCGATGCGGCGCCCGCCCGGGACTTTCTCCGCTGGGCGGCGCGCCTCCACGAGGTCGGGATGTCCTTGTCCTACAGCGGGCACCACCGGCATGGGGCCTATCTGCTCGAGCATGCCGACATGGCCGGCTTCTCCCAGGACGATCAGCGGGCGCTCGCGACCCTGGTCGGATCGCACCGACGGAAGCTCCGGCGCGGCGCCTTCGAAGAGCTGCCCGGCCCCCGGACGGAACGCGCCCTCCGGCTGGCGATGCTGCTCCGCCTGGCGGCTCGCCTCCACCGGGACCGAACGGACAAGGAGCTGCCGGCGCTCCGGCTTCGGCCGCTGAAGAAGCACGGCCTCGAGGTGGCCTTCCCCCGGGGATGGCTCGCCGCGAACCCCCTTTCCCGGGCGGACCTCTC
>DAPKRP010000457.1:0-4741 GCA_031800515.1 Polyangiaceae bacterium LLY-WYZ-14_1
ACCCGGGAGTCCGTGTTCGCGACGAATCGGAACACCCTGACCGATGCCTTCGGCAACGTCGCCACCCAGGCCGCCCGATGCAGCTTCCTCCTGGGGGAAGCGCCGCCGGACTCGGAGAACCTGTTCGTCTTCTTCGACGGAAACCAGACACCCGTGCCCCGGGCGGAGGAGGACGGCTGGGTCTACCAGGAAGCGGGTCAGCTCCTGGTCTTCGGCGGGGAGCCATGCCGGCAGATCCAGAACGACGAGGTCGAACAGATCAAGGTCGTCTACGGCTGCCCCGGAGGCGGTTCGCCGGACTGATCGCGGGCGGCAGCCGGCGGACGGTTGGCGTATGGTCCCGGGGCCATGCGACTCGAACGCCACCTGGCCGTCGTGGCCCGCTCGGTGCTCCGAGAAGCCCTCGACGTCGACGACGCCGACCCCCTGCTCCGGGGGACTCAGGACCCGAGCTTCGGCGACTACCAGCTGAACGCGGCGATGGCCTTGGGCAAGCGTCTCGGCCGCCCTCCCCGGGAGATCGCCACCACCCTCGCCGAGGCCCTCTCCGACCGACCGGAGCTCGCCGCGGCAGAGGTGGCGGGACCGGGATTCGTGAACCTGCGCCTGGCGGATGACTGGCTCGGCAGCGCGTTGACGGAGATGGGGGCGGACCCGGGGCTCGCGGTCCCCCCGGTCGATGCCCCGGAGACGATCGTCGTCGACTTCTCCAGTCCGAACGTCGCGAAGCAGATGCACGTCGGCCACCTGCGCTCGACCATCCTCGGGGCGGCGGTCAGCGCGCTCCTCCGCCAGGTCGGCCATCGGGTCATCGCCGACAATCACCTCGGAGACTGGGGCACCCAGTTCGGCCTCCTCCTGGCCGGCATGCGGGCCTTCGGCGACGAGGCCGCCCTCGAGGCGGACGCCATCGTCGAGCTCGAACGCGTCTACAAGGCGGCGAGCGCCCGGGCGAAGGAAGACGAGGCCTTCGCCGCCGAAGCCCGGGGAGAGCTCAAGAAGCTTCAGGATGGGGACCCGTCGAACCGTGCCCTCTGGGAGCGCTTCATCGCCGCGACCCGCCAGACCCTCGACCGGGTCTACGAACGGCTCGGCGTCTCCTTCGACGAATGGCTGGGGGAGAGCGCCTACCACGACCGGCTCCCACGGGTGGTGGATTCCCTGCTGGAGGGCGGGATCGCCCGGCGGGACCAGGGAGCGGTCTGCGTGTTCTTCAACGAGCTCGACGAAGCTCCGAAACCCCTGCGCAAGCAGAAGGAGCCCTTCATCGTCCAGAAGAAGGACGGGGCGTTCCTCTATTCGACCACCGACATCGCGACGGTGTTGTTCCGCCGGGACCATCTCGCCGCGGACCGGGCGGTCTACGTCGTCGACGCCCGGCAGGCGCTCCACTTCCGCCAGCTCTTCGCCGTCGTCGAGATGCTCGGCGTGAAGATGCGCCTCGACCACGTCGGCTTCGGCACGATCCTGGGGGAGGACGGCCGCCCCCTTCGCACCCGGGACGGTGGCACGATCCGCCTCGAGGACCTCCTCGACGAAGCCCGGCAGCGGGCGGCGGCGGAGATGCGGGCCCGGGAGATCGATCTTCCCGCCCAGGAGATCGACGCGGTGGCCGAGGCGGTCGGGGTCGGGGCCGTGAAATACGCCGACCTGCGGCAGAACCGCACCAGCGACTACCAGTTCGCCTGGGAGAAGCTGGTCTCCTTCGAGGGCAATGCGGGCCCCTACCTGCAGTACGCCCACGCCCGGATCCACAGCATCTTCCGCCAGGGCGAGCGCGCGCTTTCCGCCGCCCGCGGGCCGATCCTCCTCCGGGCGTCGGAAGAAGGGGAGCTCGGCCGGGTGCTCGCTCGCTACCCGGACGTGGTCCACGAGGCGGCGGAGACCTACCAGCCCCACCTCCTCTGCGACCACCTCTACGCCACCGCCCGGGCCTTCAGCCGCTTCTACCGGGCCTGCCCCGTGCTGAAGGCCCCGGACGATGCGACCCGGGAAAGCAGGCTCGCCCTGGCCGCCCTGACCGCCCGGCAGCTGGCGGATGGTCTGGGCACCCTGGGCATCACCCCCCTGGAGCGGATGTGACCGAGCTGGGCGGCAGGGTGACGCGCTTCGAGCTCGACAGCGCGGTGCTCCGGGGCAATCCCCTCGGAGACCCCTCGGTGCGGGAGGTCGGCGTCTACCTCCCCCCCGGCTACGGGGACGACGACGATGGACGCCGCTACCCGGTGATCCTCCTGCTGCCGGGTTTCGGCAGCCGGCACCGGAGCTTCACCAACGACGACCCCTGGAACCCGAACCCCGTCGAACGCTTCGACCGCTGCATCCGCAGCGGCGCATCGGCGCCGGCGATCCTGGCCTTTCCGGATGCGGGGACCCGCCTCGGCGGCAGCCAGTTCGTCGACTCGAAAGCCACCGGGGCCTATCAGAGCTTCCTCGCCGACGAGGTCTTCCCCGCCCTCGATGCCCGCTTCCGGACCATTCCGGAGCCAACGGGGCGGGGGGTCGCCGGGCGGTCCTCGGGAGGCTTCGGCGCGCTCCGCCTCGCCATCGATCGGCGGGACGTCGTCGGCGGCCTGGCGGCCCACGCTGCCGACGCGGCCTTCGACGTGAGCCTTCGGCCGATGCTGGCGACCGCCGCCACCGCCTTCGCCCAGGCCGGCGGCGTGGCCGCCTTCGCCGAAGAGGTCACCCGACGGGGCCCCCGCACCGGCCCGGAGCACGAGGCCCTCTTCGTCCTCGCCGCCCTCGCCGCCTACTGCCCGGCCCCCGAAGCCCCCTTTCCCCATCTCGACCTCCCCTTCGACCCAGAGACCCTCGAGCTGGTGCCGGCCCAGTGGCAGCGCTGCCTCGACGCGGACCCCTTGGCGCGGCTCGCAGCCCGCCCGGACGCCCTCGACGGGATGCGCCTGGTCTTCATCGACAGCGGCGATCGGGACGAGCACGGCCTGCATTTCGCCGCCCGACGCCTCGCCCGGCTCCTCGCCGCCCGTGGCGATCGGGTAGCCCTCCGCTTCGAGGAGTTCCCCGGGGGCCATCGCGGGACCGGGTGGCGCTACGAGGTGTCCTTGCCGGCCCTCGCCGCCGCCCTTGGCGAATGACACCACCCCGCGCCGCCCCTCGGCAGCGTGAGCCGGCGTCGGCGCCCACCCGAATGGTCCGGGAAAAGAGTCGACGCCCCTCGGACCCCTGGCCTATGCTTCCGCGGTCGAGGGAGCGAGGGACGACCGGCTGATGACGAAGAGCAGCAAGGCGGCGGGCGACACCGCCTCGAATGCCGACGGCCGGTCCAAGACGACCTCGAAGGCGACCGCCGCCAAGAAGGCCGCCCCGGACGTCGCGGGCCGGAAGACCAATGCGTCCAAGGCCGCCCCCGCGGCCGCCGGGAAGCCGGCGGCCGGCAAAGGCGCTACCGGGGGCAAGGCGGCCACGAAGAAGACCCCTGGGAAGAAGGCGGGCGCGAAGAAGACGAAGGGCGGCGCCGCCGCCGCCGCCGACGCCGTCCTGGTGGACGAGCACCCTCCGTCCCGGATCGCCGCCCTGGCCGACGAGCTCCTCGACGAGCGAGAGAAGACCGCGACCCTCGCCGCCCGCGTCCTCGGGGAGCTCCTCCAGCGCAAGCCCGAGCTGCTGGTGGGCCACGTGGAACGCTTCGCCCACGGGCTGACCTCCGGCAACAAGCGGGTCGTCCAGACCTCCTCGGAGGCCCTGCCCACCATCGCGCGGCACGCCCCCGCGCGGGTCGCCCGGCACCTCGACACCCTGAAGTCCGCCTTCGACGACACCACGTCGGTGGGCCAGGACGGGTTGGTCCGAACCTTCGCCAACCTGTGCATCGCGTCGGTGGCCTATCAGAAGCGCCTCGAGCCCATCCTGACGAAAGCCCTCGGCCTGGCGGACGGCCGCGTGCTCGTCGACTGGGCGGACGTCGTGCTGCCGGCCCTCAAGGGCGAGCCCCACGCCCGGGCTCGGGCCGTGGTCGAAGACCGCCTGCCGGACCTCGAACGACCGACGGCGCAGAAGCTCGCGGATTACCTCGGGGTCAAGCTCCGACCCGTCCCCCGGTGAACGGCGGGCTGCCGCTCCTCGACCTGGGCCTGCTCCTCGGCGCCGGGCTCGTCGCGGGCTATGTCAACGCCATCGCCGGGGCGGGTTCCTTGCTGACCCTGCCGGCTCTGATCTTCACCGGCCTCGACCCGGTCTCGGCGAACGCGACGAATCGCGTCGCGGTCCTCTTTCAGACCGGGGCGGCGGTCACCGGTGTCCGGCGGGCGGGCCACCGCTTCGGCCGCGCCGCCTGGCTCCTCACGATCCCAGCCACCGTCGGAGGCGTGCTGGGTGCCGCCGTCGCCGGGCGGGCCAGCCAGGACGCCATCCGCCTCTCCATCGCCCTGGCGATGCCCGTATTCCTGGTGCTCGGGCTGATCCGCCCCGGGCGCCGGGGGGAGGCACCCTCTCGGCCGCTGTCGGCGACGCCGGCCCTCGGGGTCGCCTTCTTCGGCTTCGGGGTCTACGCCGGGTATCTACAGGCCGGGGTCGGCGTCCTGGTCCTCCTGGTCCTGGGCGGCCTCTATCGGGTCGACCTCGTCGAGGCGAACGGGGCGAAGCTGCTGAGCGTCGGCACCCTGACCGTCGCCGCCCTCGGAACCTTTCTGGCCCAGGGGGTGGTCATCGATCCGATCCGGGGCGCCACGCTGGCGCTGGCCACCACCCTGGGGGGCTACGCCGGGGCGACGGCGAGCGT
>DAPKRP010000458.1:0-2234 GCA_031800515.1 Polyangiaceae bacterium LLY-WYZ-14_1
GGCCCTGGAGAACGAGACCGAGGGGCCCGACGAGGACGAGATCGAGTCGGCCCGGCTGCAGGTCGAGCAGCAGCTGGTGTCCCTCGATCAGGCGCGGCTGGACCTCACCGCTGCCGAAGAGGACCTCGCCGACACCCGGCTGCTCGCCCGGGTACCCGGCCTCGAGGAGGCGATCGACGAGGTGCGGAGCGGGGCCGACCGGGCCTCCCTCGAGGCGGTTCCCCTCGGCGAGCACCGGCGGGTCGACATCCTGGTCACCCCCTTCGAGACCCTGGAGGCGACCGGCGGGCAGGAGGACGCGGCCACCCCGGGGGAGCCCACCGGTGCCGCCGTCCCCGGGGAACCGGGGGGGGCGCCCCGACCCCCGGCGCCCGGCTCGGTGTTGATCGTCGCCGACGACGTCACCGAGGAGCTCGATACGAAGGCGCGGCTCATCCAGAGCGAGCGCCTCGCCGCCGTCGGTCGCATGGCGGCCCACGTGACCCACGAGGTGCGCAACCCCCTGTCGAGCATCGGGCTCAACGTCGACCTGCTGGAAGACGAGCTCGCCGGGGACGGCGGCGCCGAGGCACGGGTGCTGCTGCGGGCGATCCGGGGCGAGATCGATCGGCTCACCGGGGTGACGGAGGAATACCTGCGCCTGGCCCGACTGCCGGCGCCGGTCCGTCATCCGGAGGTCCTCGGGGAGCTGCTCCGGGAGCTCGGGAGCTTCGTCGAGCCGGAGCTCGCGGAGGCGGGGCACACCCTGCGCGTCGAGGTGGACGACGAGGCCATCCCTCCCGTCCCCCTCGACGAAGGACAGCTGCGCCAGGCGCTGCTCAACCTGCTGCGGAACGCGCGGGAGGCCATGAGCGAGCCGGGGGAGGTGACCCTCAAGGCCACCGTCGCCGACGATGCGGACGGCCGGGGGGGCGTCCGCATCGACGTCGCCGACCAGGGGGCCGGCATGGATGCGGAGACCCGGGAGCGCTTGTTCGAGCCGTTCTTCACCACCAAGGCTCTGGGCACCGGCCTCGGCCTGCCCCTGACCCAGCAGATCGTCGCCGCCCACGGGGGGCGCATCGACTCCGCCCCCCGGCCGGGGGGCGGCACCGTCTTCTCCATCTGGCTCCCCGCCGCCGCTGGGGCCGCCCCGGGAACCCCATCATGACCGACGACTCGACCTCCTCCGCCGACGCCCCCCGGACCCGCCCGGACGGCCGTGACCCGGATGCCCTTCGACCCGTCGCCATCGAGCTCCATCCCATGCGCCAGCCAGAGGGATCGGTCCTCTATCGATCCGGCGAGACCACCGTGCTCATCGCCGCCAGCGTCGACGACTCGGTCCCGGACTGGCTCGCCGGCCAGGGCCGGGGCTGGATCACCGCCGAGTACGCGATGCACCCCCGGGCGAATCCCCGCCGCCAGGCCCGGGACGGTCGCAAGGGCCGGGTCGACGGCCGCAGCACGGAGATCCAGCGGCTCATCGGCCGCTCCCTGCGGGCCGCCATCGCCCCGGAGGCCCTCGGCGAACGGAGCGTGACCTTGGACTGCGACGTCCTCGACGCCGATGGGGGCACCCGGACGGCCGCGATCACCGGCGGCTGGGTCGCCCTGGCCATCGCCCTCGACCGGGTCCACCGGGAACGGGGCGGCCTGCCGCGGGGGGTGCTGCGGGAGCCCCTGGCGGCGGTGAGCGTCGGGCTGATGGAGGATGGTCGCATCCTCCTCGACCTGCCCTACCTCGAAGACCGGGATGCCGCCGTGGACCTCAACGTGGTGGCGACGGCGAGCGGCAGGGTGGTCGAGGTCCAGGGGACGGCGGAAGGCGCCCCGGTTCCCCGGGAGCGGTTCGACGCCCTCCTCGACCTCGCCCTGCGGGGCATCGCCTTGCTCGTCGAGGCCCAGAAGAACGCCCTCGACCGGGCAGGGATCGACTGGCGCGGGCTGGTGGCATGACGGGCGAGCGGACGGTGGTCGTGGCCACGACCAACCCGGGGAAGGTCAGGGAGCTCGCCCGATTGCTCGACGGCGCGGGGCTCCTCCTCCGCCCGATGGACCAGGTCGACCCGGACGCGCCGGAGGTCGTCGAGGACGGGGCGACCTTCCTCGACAACGCCTGGAAGAAGGCGGTCACGGCGGCGGTGCGGACCGGCCTGCCCGCCCTCGCCGACGACAGCGGCCTCGAGGTCGACGCCCTGGGCGGGGCCCCCGGCGTCCACTCCGCCCGGTACGCCGCCCCGAGCGACGAGGCC
>DAPKRP010000459.1:0-4376 GCA_031800515.1 Polyangiaceae bacterium LLY-WYZ-14_1
CGGTAGGCAGCGGCATCGGGTGAGGGCGGCGGAGACGGCATCGGTCGGCCCGCCCCCCTGGTACGGGGCACCCGATCAGCGGTCAACAAACGTGCAGCCGCAGGCTCAGTCTTTCGTGATGACCACCCACTCGCCGTCGTAGACCAGGCCGAGCTCCTCCCGGGCGATCTCCTCGACGGCGGGGTAGCTGTGCTCCAGCCGGTCGACGGTCTCGGCGAGCGCCCGGACGTCCCGGCGGAGTACCGCGTTCGCCTCCCGGGCCGCCCCAAGCTCGTTCCGCAGAGCGCGGAACCGGGGCAGGCCGGCATCGTCCAGCAGGTGCAGGGGCACCGCGACGAGGGCGAAAACCAGGAGACCGAAGGGAAGAAGCCAGGGCAGCCGTGTCATGGCTCTGGCTTCGTCGCCCGGTGGCGAGGGGTCAAGTTTCACGGGCCCCTCCCCTGGGCCACGCGGGTCCCCGCCCTCGCGTCGCGCCCGGGGAGCCGCAGACCCTCAGGCGGAGGTGTCGGCGAGCTGGCGGAGGGCCCGGCAGTCGGCGCCGGCCGCCTCGGCCTCGCAGAGACCGCGAAGCTCCGCCAATCGGTCGCGCACCGAGTTGAGCTCGGCGAGCTTCTCCTCGGTCTCTTCGAGCTTGGTCTGCATGAAGCCCTGGACCTTGCCGCAGGAGCCCGGAGCCTGGCTCTCCCGGAGGCTCAGCAGCTCCTCGATCTCGTCCAGACGGAAGCCCAGACGCTGGGCGCGCTTGACGAAGCGAAGCACCTGGAGCGCCTCGTCGTCATAGGTCCGCCAGCCCCGCCGGGGCTTCGGCGGCTGCCGGAGGATGCCCCGACGCTCGTAATAGCGAATGGTTTCGACGTGGACCCCGGCCTCCTTGGCCAGGCGACTGATGGTTCGGAACTCTTTGGACACGGCTTGATTCCCTGTGCTGACGACCTCTCCGGGTCGGCGAGGGGTCTGGGGTCGCCTCGTTCCGTCGGAAACCCCCTCCGGTCGCGGAAACCCGCGGCACCCTTACCTTCCCCGGCGAGTGGGCCCCTCGATTGACCGCCGCCGGACCCCTCCCCTACGTTTCCCGAAGCCTGTGACCAGGGT
The DNA here is from genome assembly GCA_031800515.1 of Polyangiaceae bacterium LLY-WYZ-14_1. Lineage (GTDB taxonomy): Bacteria > Myxococcota_A > Polyangia > Polyangiales > DAPKRP01 > DAPKRP01. The sequence goes on from DAPKRP010000459.1 coordinate 1,093, forward strand.
CTCCCCGGCCGTCGGCGAGCTGTCCTTTCGAGCTCGCAAAATCCTCTATGCCGTGGTCGCCGAGTACGTCGCGACCGGCGAGCCCGTGGGATCTCGCAAGCTGGCCCGCCGCTATGGGCTGAACCTGTCCCCCGCCTCCATCCGCAACGTCCTCGCCGACCTCGAGGAATCGGGGCACCTCGACCAACCCCACGCCAGCGCGGGGCGGGTCCCGACGGAGCTCGGCTTCCGGGTGTTCGTCGACGCCCTCGTCCAGATGCGGGAGGTCACCTCCGAGGACCAGGGGGTCATCATGGCCCGGCTTCGGGACCTCGAGCCCCGCCGGGACGACGTCCTCCAGGAGGTGGGGCGGCTCCTCGCCTCGATGACCGGGGCGGCCGCCGTCCTGACCGAGCCCCGGCCCGAAGAGGAGCGGCTCGCCCAGCTCCGGTTCCTGCCGCTTCGCCCCGGCGAGATCCTGGCGGTGATGGTGACCCGGGCGGGGTCGGTCCAGAACCGGGTCGTGCCGGTTCGAGACGACATCGACCCCGCCGAGCTCGAACGGGTGCACAACTACCTGAGCCGATTGGTGGAAAATCGGACGTTGCTAGAGGTCCGGGAAGCCCTGGCCCGGGAGATGGCGACGGAGCGGGACGACTACGCCCTCCTACGGGGCCAGGTGCGGCAGATCCTCGACGCCACCCTCCAGGGGGGAAACCGAGGCAGCCTCCGCATCGAAGGCCAGAATCAGCTCTTCGAACGGCCCGAGTTCGCCACCGTGGACAAGATCCGGTCGTACCTGTCCACCTTCGAGGACCGGGAAACCCTCCTCGAGCTGCTCGACCGGACGCTCGTGGCCGGCGGGGTTCAGGTGTTGATCGGATCCGAGGCGAACCTGCGGGACGTCTCCGACATCAGCGTGATCTCCGCGAGCTACCGGCGGGACGGAACGGGCACCGGGGCCCTCGGGGTCATCGGCCCGACCCGGATGGATTACGCCAAGGTCGTGCCCCTGGTGAGCTTCACCGCGAAGGTGGTCAGCGACCTGCTCGGCGGGGCGTCGGATGCTGAGGACGGCTGAACCCCGCAAAAGCGTTGTGGGGAAGGGTCCGTTGATCTATGCCGGAGCCGGATGGGCGACGCTGTCCGGAACGGACCGGGTCGGGGCCACGGCCCCCCGGGATGCCTCCGGGTGCCGGACTGGACGAGGCGCGGCCCACGGGAGGGCGCGCCGGCGGCGCGAGGAGAGGTGATCGTTGGCAGGCCAAGGTGAAAACCACGAAAACGGTGGCGACGAACCGACCGGCACGGCGGACGCCGGGGCGGAGGACCTCACGGCGGCGGCCTCCGGGGAGCCGAACCCGGGGGAAGGCGACCTCGCCGCGGAGCGGAACCGGCTGAAGGACCAGCTGCTTCGCACCGCGGCCGACTTCGAGAACTTTCGAAAGCGGGCGCGTCGGGACGTCGAGGAGGCGGAACGGCGGGGGCGGGAAGACACCCTCCGGGAGCTGCTCGTGATCATCGACAACCTGGAACGGGCGGTGGACGCCGCCGGGGCCGCCAGCGATGCCTCCGCCGTCGCCGACGGGGTCCGGATGGTCTTGAAGCAGTTCGAGGACGTCGCCGGCCGCCTCGGCGTGGAACGCGTCGGCGCCGTCGGGGAACGATTCGACCCGACGCTTCACGACGCGGTCCAGCAGGAAGAGACGGACGCCCAGCCCCCGGGGACGATCCTGAAGGAGATCGTGCCGGGCTACCGCATGCAGGGCCGGCTGGTGCGGGCGGCGATGGTGGTGGTGGCGCGGCCGCCGGCGGGGGCCTCCCCGGGGCCGGCCGGCGCCGGCGAGAAGCCCGCCGATCCCGCTTCCGGGGACGGCGACGGCGGTGAAGGGGCGGGGTCCACCTGAGGGGACTGGGAGCGGCGCATCGATGGCGAAGGTGATCGGGATCGACCTGGGGACGACCAACTCGTGCGTCGCGTTCCTCGAACGCGGCGAACCGCTGGTCATCCCGAACGGGGAGGGAAGCCGCACCACGCCTTCGGTCGTCGCCTTCACCAAGGATGGGGAGCGACGGGTGGGGAACGTCGCCAAGCGCCAGGCGGCGACGAACCACGAGCGCACCGTGTTCGCCATCAAGCGACTCATGGGCCAGCGCTTCGAATCGGACGACGTCCGACGCCACGCCGACCTCGTGCCCTACCGGGTCGTCCCCTCGTCGAACGGGGACGCCTGGGTCGCCGTCGACGACCAGCGCTACTCGCCCCCCCAGGTCTCGGCGATGATCCTGGAACAGATGAAGGCGACCGCCGAAAGCTACCTCGGCGAACCGGTGACGGAGGCCGTCGTGACGGTTCCCGCCTACTTCGATGACGCCCAGCGCCAGGCGACGAAGGACGCCGGCCGGATCGCAGGCCTCGAGGTCAAGCGGATCCTGAACGAGCCCACCGCCGCAGCCCTGGCCTACGGCCTGGACCAAAAAGAAGGCCAGATGATCGCCGTCTACGACCTGGGCGGCGGGACCTTCGACATCTCCATCCTGGAGATCTCGAGCGGCGTCTTCAGCGTCAAAGCGACGAACGGGGACACCCACCTCGGGGGTGAAGACTTCGACAACGCCCTGGTGAGCCATCTGGCCGACCGCTTTCAGTCGGAGACCGGCATCGACCTCCGGGAGGATCGGGGTGCCCTCCAGCGGCTGCGGGAACAGGCGGAAAAGGCGAAGCACGAGCTCTCCACCAGCCTGGAGACGGAGATCAACCTCCCCTTCATCGCCGCCGACGCGGAAGGCCCGAAGCATCTGGTCACCACGGTCAAGCGCAGCGAGTTCGAGATCCTGGTCAGCGAGCTGGTCGACCGCACCCTCGACCCCTGTAAGAACGCCCTCGCCGACGCCGGGCTCAAGCCGCAGCACATCGACGCGGTGATCCTCGTCGGCGGTCAGACCCGGATGCCCCTGGTCCAGAAGCGGGTCTCGGATTTCTTCGGCCGCATGCCCCACAAGGGGGTCAATCCCGACGAGGTGGTCGCCGTCGGCGCCGCGGTCCAGGCCGCCGCGCTGGCCGGCGAGATGGACGAGGTGCTGCTCCTCGACGTGACCCCCCTGTCCCTCGGGGTCGAGACCGGCGGTGGCGTCTTCTTCAAGATCATCGAGCGGAACACGACGATCCCGACCCGGAAGAGCGAGATCTTCACCACCAGCGTGGACAACCAGCCCTTCGTCCCGGTCCACGTGCTCCAGGGGGAACGGGAGATGTCGGCGGACAACCGCAGCCTCTCCCGCTTCGAGCTCGCTCCCATCCCCCC
>DAPKRP010000460.1:0-5379 GCA_031800515.1 Polyangiaceae bacterium LLY-WYZ-14_1
CAGGCGGTAGAGCACCCGGACACGCCGGTTCAGCCGGTCCTTGACCGCCACGCGCCGCGCCCCCAGGCCGTCGAGCTCCACGGCGAGGCGCTGCGCCTGCAGGTCCTCTTGCTCGAGCTCGGCGGTCAACGACCCGATCTCCTCTTCCAGGGTCGCCATGCGGGCCAGGGGGTCGGCGGCGCCCTCGTCGACGAAATGGGGGGCCCCGGGCTGGGCGCGAGCCCCGATGGAGGGGGCGACGAGGGCGACGACCACGGCGGCGACCAGGCCGACGACGACGCTGCCGAACGCGGCGGTCAGCGGGCGGACGGCGCCACGGGCGGTCCGGAGCGGCCTGGTCGGTGCCGCCCCCGGCGTGGTCGAGGCTGGCGTCCGCGGGCTCATACGCCGAGATACCGCCGGAGCGCGAGGGCGCTCCCCGCCGCGCCGACCAGAGCGCCCCCGAGGACCAGCGCGAAGACCGCCGCCGGCGGCAGGAAGGCCGCCCTCACCCCGGTGAAGCTTGCGAAGGTGGCGTCGAAGCGTTCCCGGAGGACGAGGAAACCCACCAGGAGCATCAGACAGGCGAGGACCGACGCGGCAAAGCCCTGAAAGGCCCCTTCCAAGAGGAACGGCCCTCGGACGAAGTCGTGGGTCGCGCCGCAGAGCTTCATCACCTCGACCTCTTCCCGCCGGTTGGCGACGGCGAGGCGGATCGTGTTGGCGACGACGGCGAGGACGCAGACGAGGACGAGCAGGGCGATCACCCCGGCGGCGGTCCGTCCGGATGCGACCAGGGCCGCCAGCTGGTCGAACCATCGCTGATAGGTCTCGACGTCCTCGACGGCGCCGAGCTCCCTCACCCGGGCCGCGATGCCCTCGACCCGAGAGGCCGGCGCCTCCGGCGAGAGAGCGACCTCCAGGGAGGCGGGGAAGGCCTCGACGGGCAGGCTGGCGAGCTCCTCCGGGAGGTCCGCATCCGAGAGGAAGCGCTCGCGAGCGCTCACCGAGTCGACGTGCTCGACCCCGGCCACCTCCGGCAGGGTCTCCAGGGTGAGCCGCAGCTGCTCGATCTCCGGCGCCCGCACCCCGTCCCGGAGATAGAGCGTCACCGCCCGGCTCCGGCCGAGGTCCGCCGAGAGGTTCCCCAGATTGGAGAGCGCCAGGAGCGCCCCGTCCAGGCACAGGAAGGCGATGCTCAGGCTGGTGATCGCGACGAGGTAGAGGCGGACGTCTTCCCGAAGACCCCGCCGGGCGCGCTTCCAGGTGTTGCTCAGGTGGACCACGGACCGTCTCCCGTCTGTCTTGCCGACCACCGCCGCCGGTTCAGCCGACGCCTTCCGCCATCACCCGGGCGGCCCAGGAACCGAGCCCCCGACGAGCGACGGTCACCCGACCGTCGTCGATCGCCACGATCCGATGACTTCGCTTTTCGAGGAGCGCGTGGTCGTGGGTGGCGAAGAGCACCGTCGTGCCGGTGGCGTGGATCTCTTCGAACAAGGTCAGGATGTCGAGGGCCAGGTGGGGATCGAGATTCCCGGTGGGCTCGTCCGCCAGAAGGAGGGCCGGTTCCGAGACGATGGCCCGGGCGATCGCGACCCGCTGCTGCTCGCCCCCGGAGAGACCCGACACCCGATCGTTGCCCCGGCCGGCCAGGCCGACCCGTTCCAGGGCCTCCCCGACCCGAGAGCGCACCAGGCGCCGGGGCATGGACAGGATCTCCAGGGCGACCGCGACGTTCTCGAAGACCGTCCAGTGGCGAACGACCTTGAAGTCCTGGAAGACGATGCCGAGGTTCCGGCGGAGGAAGGGGACGGATCGGGGCGCCAGCCGGGAGACGTCCCGGCCGCAGAAGAGGATGCGTCCTTCGTCGACGGTGTGCTGACGGTAGACCAGCTGCAGCAGGGTGCTCTTCCCGGCGCCGCTCGGACCGGTCACGAAGACGAACTCCCCGCGCTCGACGGTCAGGTGAACCCCCCGGAGCGTCGGCTGGTCCTTGCGGAAGTATTTGTAGACGTTCTCGAAGACCAGGATCGGACGACCCGCCGCGCTCGGCTCGGGCTGCGCCCCGGCCCGGAAGAAGGCGAACGGCCGCACCACCTTCCCGTCGTCCGTGACCTCGCGTCGCATGATGCCCGACGGGTACCTGGTCCCGATCCGGGGGGCAAAAAAGCGGCGAGCCGCCGAACCCGAAGGTCGCGGCGGCTCGCCAGCGTCGGTCGCCGCTACCGGGGGCGCGACGGCCCCGGGCTGCAGCGTATGGCGCCTTGGGTCACGGTCTGGGGACGTTGACCACCGTCAGCGAGTAATCCGCGGCGATCCGATTCTCGGTGACGATCCAGTAGGTCCCCGCTTCGAGGGTTCCGGCGAGGGAGGCCCGTCGGAAGTCCCCGGAACAGAGGGAATCGTCCGGAGAGCCCGGGCAGGTTTCTCCTTCGCCGAACCACACGTAGGCCGTCGACGCGGTGGGGGCGTCGACGCTGACGCTGACGATGGACGCCTCGTCGAGGGTGCACTTGAACACGGCGTCGATCGGCGAGAGGAAGCTGGAGTAGCAGGTGCCGCGGTAGTCGTCGTTGAAATCGACCCAGGTCGCCGCCGGGTCGATGAACGAGCTACCGCCCGCGCAGACCTCGGGAACCACCCCGTCGCACCGGTCGTTCTCCGGAATCGGGGTGGGCGGGCCGATCTCCGCCGAGACGGTCACGGACAGCTGCCGCGTCGAGCTGGTGGACGCCAGGACGTAGTAGGTCCCCGGCGGCAGACTGCGCTGCCGGATGTTCGGCGACGAGGTGCGCACGCAGGACCGTTCGTTGGCGATGAGCCCGCAGCCTTCCCAGGGGGAGACCAGGGTGATGGTGTGGGTGGTGTCCCAGCCCACGGTCGAGGCGACCTGGGACTGGATGGTGACGTCCGAGGTGTCCGTCAGGGTGAAGGAGAACACCGCGTCCCGATTGTTGAAGGTCGCGCAGCTCGGGGTGAGGTCCAGGGCGAAGTCCTCCCAGACCGCCGTCCGGGGCGTACCATCGCTGATGTCGATGGCGGTCTCGCAGGCGTCCCCGGGCAGGCGTTCTTCAGCGTCTTCCAGGTCGACGTCCAGCTCCCAGGACGTGGCGTCCGGGGACTGGGACTCGATGACGATGAAGTACTCCCCCGCCGGAAGGCCCTGGCGGCTCCATTCCGTGGTGGACCCGGTCACACAGACGCCTTCGTTGGCCTGACTGCCGCAGGCGCCGTCGTAGACCGTCAGCACCGCCTGGTTCAACGAGGTCGGCTCGGTGAACAGGGACAGGCGCACGTCCTTCGGGGAGTCGAGGACCAGCCGGTAGGCCCCATCGACCCGCGGCTCGTCTTCGGTCCCGAAGCCGCAGGTCGGCTCGTACTGGTGCGTGGTCTCTTCGAAACGACCCGAGTAGCTGCCGGATTCGCTGATGACGTCCGTCTCGGCGTTACACAGGTCGTAGTTCGGGATCGGGGTGGGCGAATCGAAGGTGAGCCGCACGTCGAAGCTGGTGACCGGCGTGAGGGTCCGGACGATCACCGTGTAGTCCCCCGGCGCCAGGCTCCGGGCGAGGAAGGACGGGGCCTCGCCGGGGGTGCAGCGCAGATCCGACTCGGGGCCCGCGTCGCAGGACGCGCTGTCCCGGAGCACGACGGCTCCGACGGGCACCCCGAGGGCCTGGAAGCCCACATCGACGGCATCGACCTCGGCGTCCGGGTCCCAGCCGGAGGGCACGGTGAACTGGAAGACGGCGTCGACCCCCGGGTCGCCGCAGGACAGCTCGTAGTCCCCGGTCAGAAGCTTCGTGGACGCCGAGTAGAGACCCGGGCCGGGGAGGATGCGCGCTTCATCGCAGGTGTCGTTGCCCGGGACGCAGGTGTCCTGGTTGAAGTCCCGGATGCCGTCGCAGTTGTCGTCGAGGCGGTTGGTGCAGTTCTCCGGCGCCCCGGGGAAGATCTCCCGCCCTTCCCGGGGGTCGTCGTTGCAGTCCTCACCGCCGCAGCCGCCGTCCAGGAAGCCGTCGCCGTCGAGGTCGCGTCGGGTGAACACGCAGCCCACCGCGTCGTTGCAGGTGTCGACGGTGCAGGAGTTCTCATCGTTGCAGAACAGGTCCACGCCCTGCTGACAGCCTTCCGCCGGGTTGCAGACCTCGAAGCCGTCGCAGGCCTCGCCGTTCGAGCAGACGTCGTTCAGCGGCTGGCGGAAGCACCGGTCCAGCTCTTCGAGGCAGACGTCTTCCGTGCACTCGATCTCATCGGCGCAGGGATCGACCTCGCCCGCGACGCAGGTGCCGCCTTCGCAGCGTTCCAGTCCGTCGCAGAAGCAGAAGTTGTCGCAGTCCCCGTCGTTCTCGCAGCTCGTCGGGGCGAAGTCCGGGTCGCAGCGATCGATCGACCGCGGGATCCCGCTGTCCCCGGCATCCGGGAGCGAGGGGGGCACGAAGGGTACTTCTTCGATCCCGTCATCGCCGCAGCCGGCCGCCAGGACGACCGGCAGAGCCGCGGCCGCCAACCAAGTCAGTTTCCACCAACGCATCTCTCCACTCCTCTCAGGGTTCCAACACCGCGATGTCGAGCTCGTAGGTCCCATTGCTGGAGGTGTCCCAACCATCCACCACCAGGAAATGGGTCCCGGCCCCGACGAGCGTGTCGACCACGCGTCCGTCGGTCCGGTCACGGCACGCCGTGAGCTCGGCGTCGTCGAAGGGACCGATCATCCCCTCGCAGACCAGGTCACCGGACCCAGACCAGAGGGAGATGACGGAATCAAAGGCCGAGCCGTCCGTGGTCGCCACCACGCGGCGGGTGCTCGGCAGGACCAGCTCGAACACGGCGTCTTCCGATTCGGCGCCGGAGCCACATCCGTAGTTTTCGAAATCGTTCGCCAGCCCGATGGTCGAGCCGGTGAAGAAGCCCCCCGTCGCCGGGACGGACACGGCGTCGGCGCAGATGTCGTTGTCCTCGGCGGAGGTCGGGTCCACCGGGTCCTCCGTGTCGAGGGTGATGGTGTAGCTCCCGGCGAACGTCTCGGTGGCGAAGGATTCCACGATCACGAAGTAGGTGCCGGGCTCGAGGCTCCTGCTTCGAAGGAAAACCAGGTCGCGGTCGTTTCGACAGGACAGCTCCGCCGCTTCCTCGGCACAGTTGTCCCGCCGGAGGCTGACGAAGAAGTCGAAAAATGTGCTGACGCTGTCCACCTGAACCGTGACGTCCTGGGCCTCGTCGAGCTCGAAGCTGTAGACGGCGTCTCGGTTGGCGCCGGCGCAGCTCTGGCTGTGATCGTCTCCCCGGATGCTCAGGCGGCCTTCCCTCGGTTCCCCGGGCTCGAGCTCGAGCGGATTGGCACAGGCCTCCCCCGGCGGAGGGGGGGTCGGGGGGCCGAAGCGGACGTCGAGGTCG